>NZ_JADRHM010000053.1 GCF_018205345.1 Fusobacterium sp. DD2 | reverse complement strand
CTTTGATTCCAACCTTTTTTCATACTCTCTTTTATTACTCAACCCATTTTTTTATTCTTTCACGTGCTTCATTAACAATTTCATCATAAGATTTTCCATCAGGAAGTATTCCGTCAAAGAACTGTATTTCTACTTTAGATGGTCTTGGTAATTTCTTATTTGAAGGGAAAGCCTCATAGGCCCCTTTTATACCAAATGGTATAATCTCCACATTTAACTCTTTTGCCAGTATAGCAAAGGTCTTCTTAAATTCCAGCATTTTTCCATCACGAGTTCTAGCTCCCTCTGGGAATATTACCAGGTTTTTACCTTCACTTAATACTTTAGCTGCTGTTTGAAGCATATCACTTAGATTTTTATTGATGTCTACTAATACAACATTAGAGTGACTTGCCATAAACTTCATAAATTTACTCTTGAAATGTTTTACTTTAGCAAGAGTATACGAATTTTGTAAATTTTTAAATGGTAACACATGACCTAGAATAAATCCATCTAAGAAACTTTGATGGTTTCCTACAAATATTACTGGTCTATTTTTAGGTATATTCTCCAGTCCCATTTTCTTAACTCTCACATATACCTTAAATGGGAACCATAAAATAAATTTTACAATATGTAACATAATAGTTGAACGAGACAGTTTTAGATTAACATTTTTACTAAGATATTCTTTCCAATTCATCTGTTCAAATCTATTGTCACTCTTATTTTCTTTTATATAATTAGCTAGTTTTTCAACTGTTGGATTGTTTACAAGAATTTTATCATCTGGTGCTACTCCAAATTCTGCCTCAATATACGCTATAAGTTCCACCATATCAAGTGAATCAAGTCCTAAATCAAGTTCTAAGTGTGCCATTGGTGTTATCTTTCTATTTTTTAGTTTTTCAAGATACTCTTTTAATAGTGTATACTCTTCAAAATCTGGCTCAACAACATTTAGATTTTCAGATTTATTTTCTTCTAATAATCCTGGAATTAAAAATCTTCTAATTTTACCAATTTTTGTTTTTGGAAGTTCTTCCTGAACAATTCTTACATCTAAAATTTTACTATAATTTGGGGCTTTACTATTATATTTATCAATAATTCCCCATTTTAAAGTTTCTTTGATATTACTTATATTTTCATCAACAATCTTTTGGAAATTTGGGTATATTACAGCTGTTAAAACAGAATTTACTTCTGCTACTGCAATCTCCTGTATCAAATCTGTTCTTGCCATTATCCATTGTTCTATATCTACAGGATTTATATTTTTACCATTTGATAAGACTATCATCTCTTTTTTACGTCCTGTAACATATAAGTAACCATTTTTAATATTTCCTAGGTCTCCAGTATGAAGCCAACCTTCACTATCAATTGTTTCATTTGTAGCATCAGGTCTTTTATAGTAACCTGTCATTACATTTCTTCCTCTTACGAGAATCTCACCATCTTCTCCAGTTTTTACTTCAATTCCTGGTAGAAGCTGTCCTGCTGAACCTGGAACAATCTCATTTATTGGAGTAAAAGAAATCATTGGTGCAGTTTCTGTCATCCCATAACCTTCACATATCTGAATTCCCAAGTTAAGGAAATCTTTTGAAATCTGAGCATCAAGTTTTGAACCTCCTGATACCAAAAATCTCAAATTTCCTCCAAATGTTTCATGAACTTTTTTAAATATTTTCTTTCTAATTTTTATGCTCTTGATGTTTTTAGCAAAGTTAAAGATAAATCTTGCAATTTTACTTGAGTTTATCTTCTCCATTATCTTTTTATGCAACATCTCCCATAATCTAGGTACACCAATCATCATAGTTACCTTATAGTTTTGAAAAGCATCAAGCATAGCTTGAGAAGATAATTCTTTTAAAAACACAATTGTGCCACCCTTTGATAGAGGAATGACCCCTGACCCAAGAAGTGGGAAAATATGATGCATAGGAAGAAGTGCTAATACCACATCATCCTGCACAAACATATTATATTTGTCAAGTCCTTCAACATTGACTAAAATATTATCAAAAGTCAGCATTACACCCTTAGGTTTTCCTGTAGTTCCTGATGTATATAACATAAGCGACACATCATCCTTTTCAGGTGCATTTATAAACTCTTCATCATTTTCTTTGTATAAACTGTAGTCAATCTCCTCAACTACAACTATTTCAGGTTTTCTATCTGTCTTGCTCAAAGCCTCATTGACATTTGCCAAATTAGCTAACGAGGTATATATGTAGTCTGCATCAGAGTCCTCAATATAGTATATTAATTCTTCCCCTGATAAGCCTCCATCCAGGCAAACACAAACTCCTCTATTTTTCCATATTCCCAAAAAGCTATATAAAAATTCCGGTCTATTCTCCATGTAGATAATAGCTTTTTCTCCTGCACTCATTTCTACCACTTTAGAAAAAATAACAGAATTTGCTATCACTTCACTATAACTAATCTCTTTCCCATCATAGATTATAGCAGTCTTATTGTAATTTTTTATAAACTTCACATATCCTCCAAATATAATTTTTTTGAATATCTTCTCTTTACATCTCTACGTTTAATAGCATTATTAATCCGAAAAAGTTGAAAAGAGAGCTTACTCTTATGTGAGGTGCTGACCTATCATCCAGATGCTTTGGAATAAACACTTTTATTCCAGACACCTCTTTTACATTGTAATTTCCTAACTCATTTTCTATGTCTTCCATAGTCTTTACAAATTCGCCTCGAATTGATTCCCTAGGGCCTGCTCAGCCACAACCTTGAATTTCTTTGTCAACTATAATTCCGACATAGTTTTTCTTTTTCATAAAGTCTAAGACTTTATCAGTTACTTCTACTAACATAATTTTCCCCTTTTGAGCAACTAGTCTTCAAGCCACTCTTTAATAACATCTCTAGATTTTTTAACAATCTCTTCAATAGTTAAATCTTTTGGCTGTATTGGGTCAAAGAATTTCATTTCTACTGGTCTTGCTTTTGGAAATTTACTTCCATAAGGCATAGCTTCATATGCGCCTTTTATTCCAAATGGCACCACTTGAATATTTAATTCTTTAGACAATATTGCAAAAGTCTTTTTAAACTCTTGAAGTTCTCCATCTCTTGTTCTTGCTCCTTCTGGGAATATAACAAGATTTTTACCATTTCTTAGCACTTTTGCAGCTATCTGTAATGTATCTTTAAGATTCTTATTAATATCAATAATTATAATATTACCTCTATTAGCTAAAAATCTTCTTACAGGGCTATCAAAGTGCTGTGCTACTGCAATATAATATGTATCTTTTAACTTGCTGTAACCTACACATTCATTAAATGCAAAACCATCAATAAAGCTTTGGTGGTTTCCAACATATATAGCTGGTTCCTGTGGTATTTTATCTGTATCAATTTTTTTGAAACGGAAATATAGTGCTAGTACAGGTTTAAATATAAATCTTGTGATTTTTGATACTGTACTTGATTTTGGAAGTGGAACATCTACATCCTGCTCTAAAATTTTCTTCCAGTTTGTTCCCTCTTCGTGATAATTTCCACCATTATCTTTTATGTACTGTGCAATTGCTAGTACATTTTTCATCTCACTGAATTTTTCTTCTGGAATCTTTACTCCAAAGTTTCCTTCAATAAATGAAAGAATTTCAACCATGTCAAGTGAGTCAAAACCAAGGTCTAACTCTAAATGATAATCTGGCTCGACTTCTGTATTATATGATTTTTCAAGATAATCTTTAAGAACTCCATATTCATAAGCAATATCTTCAGGAATTTCAACTTTTTTCTTTTTAAGAAGATTCTCGTCTCCATCAGTATCCATTTTTTTCAAGAAATCCTTAAGCATAAATCTTCTTATTTTTCCAATTTTAGTCTTTGGTAATTCATCTTTTACTATTTTAATTTCAAGAATCTTTCTATATTTAGGTGCTGTAACATTGTATTTGTCTATTATTTCCCATTTTAATGTTTCTTTTATATTGCTTATCTTCTTTCTTCTTATTACATCAAAATCAGGATATACAACAGCCATTAAGTGGTTATTGTATTCCATTATTGCTATCTCTTTAATTAAATCTGTCTCTTTTAAAATTGAAGTCTCAATATCTCCTGGATTAATATTTTTACCATTTGATAAAACTATCATCTCTTTTTTTCTACCTATTACAAATAGTTTTTTCCCTTCAAATTTTCCAAGGTCTCCTGTATGGAACCAGCCATCTTTATCAATAGCTTCACTTGTAGCTTGGGGATTATTGTAATATCCCTTCATTACATTGGCTCCTCTTACTAAAATCTCTTCATCTTCACCTATTTTTACCTCTACATTTGGTATTATCTCTCCAACAGAACCAATAGTAATATCATCCATTCTGTTAAAAGCTATAAGTGGAGAGGTTTCAGTAAGACCGTAACCTTCTATTATTCCCAAACCTAAAGTTTGAAAATCATTCATTATCTCTGGACTTAATTTTGCTCCTCCAGATGCAAGTACTCTCATCTTTCCACCTAACTCATCTGATACTTTTTTAAATACCTTCTGACTAAGTGATTTACTCTTTATTTTTGCACAAAGGTTAAACATTTTTCTTGCAGCCCAACTGCTATTAATCTTTGTCATTATAGCTTTATGAAGAAGTTCCCATACTCTAGGTACTCCCATAATTACACTTATACCATAATTTTTCAATGCATTTTTAAGTGATTCAGATGAAATCTCATCTATAATTACTAAGAATGTACCAAAGTACATTGGCATAAGCAATGTAATGTTAAGTGGTAATATATGATGATATGGTAAAAGTCCTAAAACTCTATCATTTTCATCAACAAGTCTAATATCTCTTATAGCTTTGATATTTGATTCAATATTGTTAAATGATAACATAACTCCTTTTGGTTGCCCTGTAGTTCCTGAAGTATATAGTATAAGAGCTATTTTTTCCATATCCTCTATTATAACTTCATAATTATTTGGTTCAAACTCTTCTGGAACATCTATATCATCTACAATAAGCATTTGAATATCAAGTCCACTAAGTTCTATTCCTTTTTTAATAACTTCAGCAATTTTTTTTGATGTGAATACACATTTAGGTTCTGAATCCTTAAATGCGTAAGCAAACTGCTCTGGAGTATACCCAGAATCTAATACAATTGTTGTCCCTTTATTTTCCCAAACTGAAAAAATAGAACAAATCATCTCTGGTCTATTCTCCATTGTAACTACTACCTTATCATCTGGAGCTATTTTAAATAGTGTAGAATAATATTTTATCCCTTTTATAATCTCCTTGTAGGTATATTCTCTGTCATGAAATATAACTGCAACTTTTTTTCTATCGTATATAAATTTCATATTTCCCTCCTGTACGCCACTAAAGATTATCTATCATCTCCTCAAGTTCCTTCTTATCTTTAGCAGTTAAATCAATACCTGATTTTAATTTTCTAAGCACTTCACTATCCTGTGCTGACATACTCTTTTCAAGTACTTTTATTAACATTTTTTCGTAAAAATTCATCTCTTCTCCTTTTTTATCATCCCTTTAGCATATAACCTGCTCCTCTTATTGTGTAAAAAAACTTATTGGTGTAGCCCTTGTCTATCTTATTTCTAAGTCTTGTTATATAGACATCTACAATATTGGTATCAGATAAGAAATCAATACCCCATATATGTTCTCTTATAAGTGTTCTGGTTAAAAGAATATTTCTATTTTTCATAAAATATTCTAAAAGAAGAAACTCCTTAGTAGTCAATTCTATCAATTTGTCTCCTCTTTTTACCTCTCTGGTATGGTAATTTAATATTAAATCACCAACTTTTAAAATACTCTCCCCATCTTCAGTGGGATTTTTTCTTCTTGTAATTGATTTTACCCTTGCTACAAGTTCTGCAAAAGCAAAAGGTCTTGTTATATAATCATCTGCTCCTAAATCAAAGGCTTTAATTTTAATAGCAGTATCATCGTTATCTGAAATGAAAATTATTACAATATTTTTATCAGATTCTCTAATGTGTTTACATACTTCAATTCCTGAAATATCTCCAACTACTGTATCTAATATGACCAAATCATAAGAGCTTAGATTTTCAAGACTTTCTATACTGTCCAAAGTGTCAATATAGTTGGTCCTATGTCCAAGTTCCTTAAAAGCTATCTCAAGGTATTGGGCATCTTTTTCATCACGTTGGCTAATAAGGATATTCATCAATTTCTCCTTTAATAAATACTCACTAAAATCACTACTGTATTATATCATATTTTATTTAAAAATAAAATTACAGATATAATTTTATTTTTCCAACATAGGTTTGATGCTATTAAATATTACACTTCTTACATCTTTATTTTCTAAAGATAGCTCTTTTATAAGATTTTTTACTCTTAATCTTTTTGAGTTTTCACTTGTCTCATATGGACAATTTGATTTTACAACTGGAAGCTCCTGACGTTTTACATATCTGATAATATCTTTCTCTTCTACATATGCAAGTGGTCTTATTACCCTTACTCCATACTCTTCTGACATATAGCTTGGAAGCATCATCTTCATATTTCCCTGGTAAAATACATTCATTAAAAAAGTCTCGATAATATCATCCTTATGATGTCCCAAAGCAAGTTTATTAATATTTTGCTCCTTCATCATTCTATATAAAATTCCTCTTCTGATTCTTCCACATAAAAAGCATGGATTTTTAACTTCTTTTTCTCCAAATAACATATCACTTAAATTTGTATTTTCTATCTGAAGAGTAAGTCCAAGTTCCTCACAATATTTTTTAGTCTCTTCATAGCTTTCCTCATCTGTATTTGGATGGATATGGATAGGTATAATCTCAAAATTAACCTGTGATATCTTTTTTACTCTGACAAGTGCATTTAAGGTAGTAAGACTATCTTTTCCTCCTGATATTCCTACTGCGATTCTATCCCCATCTTCTATCATATTATAGTGATGCATAGCTCTTCCAATAGGACTCCATATTGTCTTTCCAAATCCTTTTCCTTCAATTCTTGCAAGTACTTTTCTATCTTCCATTTTACTCATCATTATCCTTTTTATTTCCTCTAGTATATCCAATTACATAATCAAGATTTATATTTTTCATAGAATTAAAAATGCTCTGTTTTACATTGGGATTTGTTTTCTCAAGATTTTCTAATAAAATCTTTATCTCTTTTCTCTTAGAGTCAACTTTTCCAGCTTCTATTGGGCATCCACAGCTCATAGCCTCTATTTCATTTCTTTTTGTATATGCAATAATATCCTGTTCTCTTACATATACAAGAGGTCTTATAAGCTCCATTTTTCCACTTGTTGATTTAACTTTTGGTATCATTGTTTTAACAGTCCCTGCATAAAACATATTAATCATAGTAGTTTCAACAACATCATCAAAATGGTGTCCTAATGCCAGTTTATTGTATCCAAGTTCTTCTACTTTATTATATAGAACTCCTCTTCTCATCTTTGCACATAGAAAGCAAGGACGTTCTGGGTCCTCTCTAAATGCAACTTCCCATACATTTGCATCAAATATTTCACAAGGAATATCAAGTTCCTCTAAATTCTGTTTAAACTTCTCCATATCCATAGAACCAAATCCTGGATTCATAGAGATAAAAGCAACTTCAAAGTTCTTACTTCTATCTTTTTTCAGTTCCTGAATAAGTTTACATAGAAGAAGACTGTCCTTCCCTCCAGATACTCCAACAGCTATCTTGTCTCCATCTTCTACAAGATTAAAATCATTAACTGCCTTTATAAATTTTCTCCATATCTTTTTTCTATATGTAGTTCTTATACTTTCTAAAACTAAATCTCCTTTTTTCATCTGTTCCTCCTAAGCAAAATATAAGATAATTATATTATTTTTTACCTATTATGTCTAGAATATCTAAAAATATCAAGTTAATTTAATTTAAAAAATCTGTTTTTTATGGTATAGTAAAAAAATATGTGATATAATTTTAAAGACAGATTATAGAGGATTTGAACGAGGATTATCTCTTTTAGAATCCTTTTTAATTGCTTTTTTTATGATTTTTTAAAATTTTATTAAAATTATAACTGAAAAATGAGGATATATTTATGAAAAAAAATTTAAGTGAAATAGATATAAAAGTTATCAAGTTTTTACTTACTGCAGGGGTATATAGTGAACTTGCAA
Organism: Fusobacterium sp. DD2; assembly: GCF_018205345.1. NCBI lineage: Bacteria > Fusobacteriati > Fusobacteriota > Fusobacteriia > Fusobacteriales > Fusobacteriaceae > Fusobacterium > Fusobacterium sp. DD2. Next base: position 9,245 of record NZ_JADRHM010000053.1, on the reverse strand, counting down.
TAGTAAAAAATCTGGGTATTACATATGATGAGTTAGAAAATTCATATAATAATCTTTTAAAAGAAGGTTATCTGGAACCCTACTCTGAATACGCTAAAAGAGAGGGCGAAAAAAGTTGTAGCTGCACAAGTAATTGCAACAGCTGTTCTTCAGGTTGTAATAAAGATTGTGGAAGCTGTAACAATACAGACTATTCAAATGTTAAAGTTATTACTTGGAAAGCTATAAAAGAGTTTAGTGAATAAATGTACTAGGAGAGAATTATGTTTTTAAAAGCAATAGAGATATTTGGTTTTAAATCTTTTGGTGAAAAAGTTTTTATTGAATTTAATAGAGGGCTTACATCAATAGTAGGACCAAATGGAAGTGGTAAATCAAATATATTAGATGCAGTATTATGGGTACTTGGAGAGCAGTCTTACAAGACAATAAGAGCTAAAGAGAGTACTGACGTAATATTTTCAGGAGGAAAAGATAAAAAACCTATGAGTACTGCAGAAGTATCCCTTTATATAGATAATAGTGATTCTTTTTTACCTATAGAAAATGATGAGATAAAGATTACAAGAAAAATATTATCAACTGGAGAAAATGAATACTATATAAATGATATAAAAAGCAGACTCAAAGATATTGGGAATCTTTTTCTTGATACTGGTGTGGGAAAAAATGCCTACTCTGTAATAGGACAGGGAAAAGTTGAAAGAATAATTGGTTCTTCTGCTAAAGAGGTAAAAAGTATAATTGAAGAGGCTGCTGGAATAAAGAAATTCCAAAGTCAAAAACATGATTCAATTAAAAATCTTGAAAATGTTGATATAGAGCTGGAAAAAATAAATCTTATCCTTTCTGAAGTAAAGGAAAATAAAGACAAAATAGAAAAGCAGGCAGGTAAAGCTCAGGAATATCTATCTTTGAAAAATGACAGAGATATTTTAGCAAAAAAAATATATAAATCAGACTTCATCCACCTTGAAAGTGAAATTGAAAAAAATAATAAATTAAAAACTGACCTTTCAGGGGATTTGGACAATTTCACAAATGAATTTAACAAAATCAATATCAGACTTCAGGAGATTGATACTGAAAAAAAAGAGCTAAAAAAATATATTGATGAAATTGGAAGTAAAAATCAGGAATTAAAAAAAATTATAGATGAAAAAGAGAGAGAAAGAATAAAAATAACTGAAAGAATCGATGGTTATAAAAGAGAATTAAAAGATGGAGAAGAGAGAAAAAAATATCGTGAAGATTCTCTAGTTGAAAAGGAAAACTATCTTAAAAATCTAAAAAAAGAACTTGAAGATTATAAAGAAAATGTCAAAGTTTTAGAAGTTGAAAATGAAAAATTTGAGGATGAGATTAAGAAATTAAATAAAGAAAAAGCAGATTTTGAAATGCAAAGAGAGATAAAAAAATCTAAGATTAAAGATTTAGAACTTGAACGTCTAAAACTTATTAATGATATTGAAAACTCAAATAAAAGAGTCTATGGTAGCTCATCAAAGATAAAGTTATTTAAGGAAGAAAAAGCAGGATATGAAAAAAATCTTAATGAAATCTCTCAAGAAGAGATAAAACACAGACAAACTTATGAAAGCAAAAAGAAATCTCTTCAGGAAGCAATAGATAGAGAGACTTTCCTTGAAAATGGGATAAGTGATATCAGTACACAACTTAATCAACTTGGAGAGGCTCTTAGAAATGCAGAATATGATGAAAAAAGAGTTGCTAATAAGCTTCAGGCTCTACTCAGACTCGAAGAAAACAATGAAGGATTCTTTAAAGGTGTTAAAGAGGTTCTTAACAGTAATCTTCCAGGAGTTGAAGGGGTATTTATATCATTAGTTGAAATTCCTGAAAAATATGAACAGGCTATCAGTGCAGGTATCCCAGGTAATATTCAGGATATTGTTGTAAGTACCAGCCAGGTTGCTAAAAATGCAATTAAAATATTAAAGGAAAGAAGAGCAGGTCGTGCTTCCTTTTTAGCTCTTGATACAATTAAGGTATTTCCTAAAAAAAATCCTACTATTAATATAGAGGGAGTAATTGGGTATGCTTCTGACCTTGTTAAAACTAAGGAAAAATACCAGATTGTTGTTGATTTTCTATTAAGCAACCTTTTAGTTGTAGATAAAATTGATACTGGACTTAAAATATTGAAAAACAACATGTTCTTTGGAAACATAGTCACTCTTTCTGGAGAACTTCTAAGTGCAAGAGGTAGAATTACTGGAGGAGACTCTGGCAATACAGCTGCTTCACAGATATTTGAGAGAAAAAAAGAGATAAGAAATTTAAAAACACAATATAAAACTCTCACTACTAATATTGAAAAATATAACAACCATAGAAACACTTTAAATGAAAAATTACGTAATTTCGAAGAAGAGATAGAAAAAATTGACACTATCCAAAATGATTTGAAAAAACAGGTAAAGCTTAGTGAAGAAACTTTAAATGACTATACTAATAGAATTGATAGAATTAACAAAAATATAAAAACTGTTGATTTAGAGCTTGAAAATGAGCTTAAATATGCTGAAGAATTTGAGAAAAAAATTACTTCATCTAATACTGAAAAAGAAAAAATAGAGTTTATGATTCAAAATCTTAAATCTGATGAAGAAAAAGACATCAAATTAAGCTCACAATTAAATGAAAAAATTGAAAATAAGAAAAATGAATTTGCTGATAAAAAAATTCTATATTTAAACTCTAAAGATAATATAAATCAACTGAATAAAAATATAGAAAAAGAAGAAAAAGATTATAAGGAATTATCAGAAAGAAAGAATAGTCTTGCTGAAAAGCTTGAAGCTCTTACAAAAGATATTGAAAATATGGAGAAAATCTCTACTGAACTGAGTGCTGAATTAACAAATATTGTACAGCAATATGAGACTAAAAATAGTGATATCACTGAAAAAACAACACTTAATGAAGCTTTAGGTGAAGAGGAGAGAACACTATTTAAGAAAAAACAGGAATATGATAGCTATATTCTTCATAAAAATGATCATCTGAAAAAAGTTGAAGAAAAAATATTAAAAAACAACAGTGATTTAGAAGAGATAAAAGAAAAACTTGAAGCTTTAAAAGATATTCAAGACGATACTGAAGAAATCACAGATATTGTTGCAAAAAAACAGGAATTGAAAAAATATGAGAATTCTCTTAACAACTTCCAAAACATTAACTTACTGGCAATTGAGGAGTTTAAAGAGTTAAGTGAAAGATACGAGTATCTAAATTCTCAACATTTAGACCTTGTTAAAGGAAAAAATGTCTTAGTAGATTTAATTGCTGATATTGATAAAACAATTCATGATAGATTTTATGACGCATATAAAAATATTGATAAGAACTTTAATTTAATGTGTATGGAAACACTTAATAACTCTGTTGGAAGCTTAAATCTTACAAATAGTGAGAATTTTGATGATTGCGGTGTTGAAATATTTGTTAAATTTAAAAATAAAAAAAGACAATCACTTTCTCTCCTTTCTGGTGGAGAAAAATCAATGGTTGCAATAGCCTTTATAATGGCAATATTTATGTATAAACCAAGTCCTTTTACTTTCCTTGATGAAATAGAAGCAGCACTTGATGAAAAAAATACAAGAAAGCTTATTGCCAAATTAAAAGAGTTTAATGATAAATCTCAATTTATTCTTATCACTCACAATAAAGATACTATGAGGGAGTCTGACAGCATTTTTGGTGTTACAATGAATAAAGAGATTGGAATATCAAAGATAGTCCCTGTAACTTTTTAATTGAGATTAGTTCTTGATTTTTAATTTTATAAAAGGTACAATAAAGAATAGAACAAATTATTTGAGGAGCAAGAATGAAGATATTATCGTATATATATTATCTAATAACTTCTATTCGGAATTTTCTTTACGATAAAGAAATACTCCCTATACACAGAGTTCCAGGTGTAGAGGTAATCTGTATAGGAAATATTACAGTTGGTGGGACAGGTAAGACTCCAGCTGTTCAATATTTTACTAAAAGACTGCAAAAAATGGGAAGAAAAGTTGCTGTAATATCCAGAGGTTATAGAGGAAAAAGAAAACGTGAACCTCTCCTTGTAAGCGACGGATACGAAATATTTGCAACTGCCAGAGAAAGTGGAGATGAACCATATATCCATGCACTTAATCTTTCTGTTCCTATAATTGTAAGTTCTAACAGATATAAAGGGTGTCTTTTCGCAAAGAAACATTTTGACGTGGATACAATTGTATTAGATGATGGATTTCAACACAGAAAGCTTTATAGAGATAGAAATATTGTTCTTATAGATGCTACTAATCCATTTGGTTGGGGTCAACTTCTCCCTGCTGGAATGCTTCGTGAGGACTTTAGAAAAGCTGCCAAGAGAGCTACTGAATTTATTATTACTAAATCAGATCTTGTCAGTGAAAGAGAAGTTGAACGTATAAAAAAATATCTCAAGAAAAAGCTGGGTAAAGAGGTTTCAACTGCAAAACATGGAGTAACTTCTTTATGCGATTTAAAGGGAAATCAAAAACCCCTTTTCTGGATTAAAGGTAAAAGAGTTCTGCTTTTTTCGGGACTTGCTAATCCTTTAAACTTTGAAAAAACAGTCATATCACTTGAACCTTCATATATTGAAAGAGTTGATTTTATGGATCACCATAATTTCAAGAAAAAAGATATTGAGCTCATTCAAAAAAGGGCTAAAAATATGCAGGCTTCATTTATAATAATGACTGAAAAAGATTTGGTTAAGTTACCACAAGATGTACCAATGGATAATTTTTTTGTCCTAAAAATAGAGTTTACAATACTAGAAGATAACTGTTTAAAAGAAATTGGAGGAGCAAAAAATAATGAAGAATCTTGATATTCTTACAATAATTAACAAAAAAGATGAGGGAGAAGTTATTGAACTTATAAATAGCTACGGGAAAGTTAAAACCCTTTCATCATTTGCAGAAATACTTGATAAGAGAGCATACTTAACACTTGACAAAGAGGGAAATCTAAAAAGAAAGAGTGCAAATATGGCACTTCCTATATTTGCTTTTTTTGACGACCATAAAACTCTAATTCAAGGAATATTTGATTCTGCTAATTTAAAAGAAAGACAGATCCTTGATAAAATAGATAGATTTTCAAATGTAGATATGGATAAAATTAAAGATAATCTTATAAAAACTATTTTCAATGGAAATTTAGACTTTGCAAAAAAATATGGAAAAGAACTCTTCCTTAGAGACAGAGAAGCATTCTATAACTTGCTTGCTACCTTTGTTACCATTGGTAATTCAGATAGTTTAAAAGGACTATTTTTAATTTCATATGAAAAATTAATGGAAAACATTGAATATGATGGAAATATATTCTTCCTTTTTATGGCTTATATTACAAAATTTAGAGATAATACTTCAGCTTATGAAAGATGTGGAAATGGAAAGTACTCAGCAAAAGATTTAAAGAAACAGCTTGCTGATAATAAGGATCTTTTATATTCTAAACTTGGTTTAGGAATACTGACTAACTTATACATAGTAGAAAAATATAACCTTACAAATGAAGAAAAAGTACTTGCAAAATTAGCTTTTGAAATTAATAATTATCAAGAATTAGCACCATTATCTGATGAGGAAAAACAAATTTTAGAGTTTTTTTTATAGGAGGATATAGAGATATCAATGTTACAATATTTTAAGAGTAAACTGATTACTTATATAGAAGGAAAACATACTAAAGAGGAAGTTCTTAAGATTTTAGTTGATTTAATTAGAACAAACAGTGATGCTTTAAATGAGGATGAAAATTTTTATAATACTATTCTAGAAAGAGAAAAACTTGGTAGTACTGGAATTGGTCAGGGAATTGCTATTCCTCATGCCAGAAGTGAAAAGATAAAAGATGTTGTTATTGCTGTAGGACTTCTTAAAAACAGTGTTAACTTCAATGCACCTGATGGAGAAAATGTCAAACTTGTAATTTTAGTTGGTGCACCAAAAGGACAAAATAGAGAATATCTTTCCCTTGTCTCTGAACTTGTAAGAACATTTAGAGATGAAAAACTTAGAAATAATATCATTTGTGCCAATAATTATCAGGATCTCATAGAAGCAATTGCGGAGTTGAAATGAGAATAGGGATATTTGGTGGAAGTTTTAATCCTATCCACAATGCACATATAAATATAGCAAGATATATTCTTAATAAGCTTGATTTGGATAAAATAATTGTTATACCAGTTGGAAAGCCTTCTCACAAAAATCTTAAAATGGCAGATAGCCATTTGCGACTTGAAATGTGTCAGAAGGCTTTTGAAATGGATGAAAAAATTGTAGTTTCAGATATAGAGATTAAAAGTCCTAAGACTTCTTATACAATTGATACTCTAAAAAAACTTATAAGCATATATGGTGGGCACAATGAATTTTATGAAATAGTAGGGGAAGATTCAGCTGATAGTTTAGATAGCTGGAAAAATTATAAAGAAATTTTAAAGCTTAGCAAAATGGTTGTTTTCAGACGTGGACATTATAAAAATATAATCTCTCACAACAACCTTATATATCTTGATACACCTCTTTATGAACTCTCTTCTACTATGATTAGAGAAAAAATAAAAAAGAACGAGGATGTTTCAAAATATATACCTGAAAATGTTCTTAAAATAATAAAAGAAAATAATTTATACAAATAAAATTAAATAAAAGAGGATGATTTATGAAACTATTTATAATATCTGATATTCACGGCTCTCTTTACTATCTTAAAAAGGCTCTTGCTATTTTTGATAAGGGAAACTATGATAAACTGGTTATTTTAGGAGATGAAATATATCATGGACCTAGAAACCTTTACCAAAAGATTACGCTCCAAAAGAGGTTATAGAACTTTTAAATAGCTATAGAGACAAGATTATAGCTGTACGTGGGAATTGTGATACTGAGGTTGATCAAATGGTTTTAAAATATCCAATTATGAGTGATTACTCACTTATATATCTCGACAATAAAAGAATATATTTAACACATGGCCATATATACAATAAAGATAATCCTTTACCAATGTGCAAAGGAGATATTTTGATATATGGTCATTTTCATATTCCAATGATTGAAAAAAAAGATGAAATGATATTTTTAAATCCAGGATCTATCTCTTTACCAAAGAACAATTCTGAACACTCATTTGCAGTTTTAGAAAAAAATAAATTTACTATTAGAAATCTAGAAGAAACGGTTATTTTAGAAACACAAATATAAAAATGTTCATTTTTTGAAAAGTTTTTCTTACAATTATCTGATTTTTGTGATACAATGTATCATACTGTACAAAAGAATATGGGATTATTCTCTGAATTATAAATTTTAAAAGGTTTATTTTAAATTTTTTATCCGCTGAATGCTAATATAAAACTAACAGAGAATTCCTATAATACGTCAGTTACACTTTTATTATAGGATATAATAGTGGAAAATTAAATTAGAATTATAAGGACGTGAATAATGGAAAAATTAGAACAATTCAGAAAATTAGGATTAGGAGAAAAAACAATAAAGGCTTTATCAAAGAAAGGGTATGAAGAACCTACACCTATTCAAGCATTAACAATACCTGCATTGTTAACTGGAGATAAAGATGTCATTGGGCAAGCTCAAACTGGTACAGGGAAAACAGCTGCATTCTCATTACCTATATTAGAAAATTTTGAATCTGATGGAACTATTCAAGCAATTGTACTTGCTCCAACAAGAGAGTTAGCATTACAAGTTGCTGAAGAGATGAATAGTTTAGCTTCAGGTAAAAAAATTAGAATAACTCCAGTATATGGTGGACAATCAATTGAATTTCAAATCAGACAACTTAAAAAAGGAACTGACATTGTTGTTGGAACTCCTGGAAGAGTTATGGATTTGATGGATAGAAAACTTATCAAACTTAAAAATTTAAAATATTTCATATTAGACGAAGCAGATGAAATGCTTAATATGGGATTTGTAGAAGATATTGAAAAAATTCTTGAAGCTACAAATGAAGATAAAAGAATGTTATTTTTCTCAGCTACTATGCCAGCTGAAATTATAAAAATAGCTAAACGTCATATGAAAGATTATGAAATACTTGCTGTAAAAGCCAGAGAACTTACTACTGACCTTACTGATCAAATATATTTTGAAGTAAATGAAAGAGATAAGTTTGAAGCTCTATGCAGAATTATAGATCTTACTAAAGATTTTTATGGAATCGTATTCTGTAGAACTAAAAATGACGCTAACGACTTAGTTGGTAGATTAAATGACAGAGGATATGATGCTGAAGGTCTTCATGGAGATATCAGCCAAAACTATAGAGAAGTTACTTTAAAAAGATTTAAAGCTAAAAAAATAAATATACTTGTTGCAACTGACGTTGCTGCAAGAGGAATAGATGTAAATGATCTTTCTCATGTTATTAACTACTCAATTCCACAGGAAGCTGAAAGTTATGTACATAGAATAGGAAGAACTGGAAGAGCAGGAAAAGAGGGAACTGCTATTACATTTATAACACCAAAAGAGTATAGAAGATTACTTCAAATACAAAAAGCAGTTAAAACTGAAATAAGAAAAGCTCATGTACCAGAAGTAAAAGATGTTATACAAGCTAAAAAATTCAGATTAATTGATGAATTAAATGATATTCTTGCTCAAGGTGACTATGATAATTTTAAAGACTTTGCAAAAGAATTATTAAGTGGAGAAAATTCAGTTGACCTTGTAGCTGCACTACTAAAACATTCATATGATGATATTTTAGATGAAAACAACTACAATGAAATTGGAGAAGTAAAACTTGAAAAATCTGGAAAAGTAAGACTTTTCATAGCATTAGGTAAAAAAGATAATATGACTGCAAAAAAACTAGTTGATTATATTATTAATAAATCTAAAGTAGATAGCAGAAAAATAAGAAATGTAGAAGTATTTGAAAGTTTCTCATTTGTATCAGTTCCTTTCTTAGAAGCTGAAACTATATTATCTGCATTCCAGGAAGAAAAAAATGGTAAAAAACCTCTTATTGAAAAAGCAAAAGAAAAATCTAAAGACAGAGATAGAAAAAGTAAAGTTGCTGATAGAGGACCAAGAAGAAGAAAAAGAGATAATAAATAATATTTTGGGGCTGTTGCAAATTTAATAGCCATATGTTTTAAAATTAGCTAAAGAGATTTTTGGTCTCTTTGGCTTTTTTCTTTTTAA
>NZ_JADRHM010000052.1 GCF_018205345.1 Fusobacterium sp. DD2 | reverse complement strand
TACAAAAAAGAGAGCTGAGTAAAACATTTTTTTAAAAATGTTACTCAGCTTTTTTTACCTTAAAAATTGAAAAAAAATAGTATTTATGGTAAAATTGAAAGAGAAAATTGTTTAGGAGGATATTATGGGTTTTTTTGATAGACTGTTCAAGAAGAAAAAAGAAAAGGAAGAGTTAGAAGTTGCAGAAATAAAACTTGATGAGATATTTGAGGGGAACAAAGAATCAAATAAAACTGATGAACAAACTGTAGAAAGTAAAAAAACTGAAAATAAAATTATTGAAAATGAAGAGACAAAGATAGAAGATACTGAGTTTGCTGCTGATAGAGTACTAGATGAAGTAAATGCAGACTATGTTGAACCGAATAACGTTACTGAAGAAAAGCCTGAAGAAAAAAAAGAGACTAAAAAAGGCTTTTTTGCTTCGTTAAGGGAAAAATTATTTAAGTCAAGAGAAGGACTGTTTGGGACTTTGAAGTCATTTATACTTGGAAGAAATGTTATAGATGATGATATGTATGAAGAATTGGAAGATATTTTAATTCAATCAGATATAGGAATGGACATGACACTTAAAATAGTAGAGGCACTTGAAAAAGAGGTAAAATCAAGAGGTGTTAAAGATCCTAAAGATGTATATCCTGTTTTAAAAGATGTTATGGCAGGTTTTTTGATTAATGAAAATAATGATATTCTTATTGAAGATGGAAGACTTAATGTAATATTAGTTGTTGGAGTAAATGGAGTAGGAAAGACAACAACAATAGGAAAACTGGCAGCAAAATATAAAAAAGAGGGTAAAAAAGTGATCTTGGGAGCTGCAGATACCTTTAGAGCAGCAGCAGTTGAACAACTTGAAGAGTGGGCTAATAGATCTGGAGCTGACATAGTAAAAGGTGTTCAAGGAGCAGATCCAGGGGCAGTAGTTTATGATACATTAGAGGCAGCTCAAACAAGAGGAGCCGATATAGCTATAATAGATACAGCTGGAAGACTACACAATAAAAACAACCTGATGCAGGAACTTGAAAAGATTCATAATATAATCAAGAAAAAACTTGGTGATCAAAAATATGAATCAATATTAGTAATTGATGGAACAACAGGACAAAATGCTTTGACACAGGCAAAAGTCTTTAATGAGGTTACAGAGTTAACAGGGTTTATTATTACTAAACTTGATGGAACAGCTAAAGGTGGAATTGTGTTTAGTATATCTGAAGAGCTTAAAAAGCCAATTAAGTTTATAGGTGTCGGAGAAAAAATTGAAGACCTTAGAAAATTTAATTCTAAAGAGTACATTGATGCAATATTTGATTAGTCTAATAACTATGTATATATATATTATATAATAATTATAAAAAAAGTAATTGTAATTGTATTTAAAATTTGTTAGTATATACTTAACACCATAAAAGGTTAAATATGTACAAAACAATTTTAAGATAAAAATTAATTAAGGAAGTGAGTATTTTGAGTTTTTTAGTAAAAATTAGAGAAAAAGCTAGAGAAGTACAACAATCAGTAGTATTACCAGAAGGAGACGACGAAAGAGTTATCACAGCAGCAGCTAAGATAGTTTCTTTAGGACTTGCTAGACCAATAGTTTTAGGTAGCAGAGAATATATGGAAAGAATCGCTAACGATTTAGGAATCAGCTTAAGAGGTGTTGAAATTATAGAATACAACAACCCACCAAAAGTTGAAACTTATGCAGCTAAATTAGCTGAAATTAGAGCGAAAAAAGGAATGACTGTAGACCAAGCTAGAGAAATCTTATTAAAAGACCCTAACTTCTACGGTGCAATGATGGTTAAAATGGGAGACGCAGATGCAATGGTATCTGGATCTAACTCACCAACTGCAGACGTATTAAGAGCAGGATTACAAATCGTAGGAACTAGAAAAGGAATAAAAACTGTATCATCAGTATTCGTAATGGAACTTACAGAAAGACAAGAAACTTATGGAGACGTTCTATTATTTGGAGACTGTTCAGTAATTCCAGTACCAACTTCAGAACAATTAGCTGACATCGCTGAAGCTTCAGTTGTAACAGCTAGCCACGTAATTGGAATGCAAGGAAGAGTTGCATTATTAACATTCTCTACAAAAGGTTCAGCATCACACCCAGATGTAGACGTAGTTATCGAAGCAGGAAAAATGCTTGAAGAAAGAAAAGTTACTTTCCCATTCACAGCAGAAATCCAAGCAGACGCAGCTATTGTTAAATCAGTTGCAAGAAAGAAATGTCCAGAATCTAAAGTTGCAGGAACAGCTAATATTTTAATATTCCCTAACCTAGCAGCAGGAAACATTGGATATAAATTAGTTCAAAGATTAGCTGGAGCAAATGCTTATGGTCCATTAATTCAAGGACTAGCTTCACCTATCAATGACCTTTCAAGAGGATGTTCAGCAGATGACATCGTTAACCTAGTTGCAATAACTGCAGTTCAAGCAGCAGAAGGAAAGAAAATACAATAAAATAACATAAAATATAATTAGCTAAAAGGAGAAGATTAATGAAAGTTTTAGTTATAAACTGTGGAAGTTCATCATTGAAATATCAATTGATGAATCCTGAAACAAAAGAAGTTTTTGCAAAAGGACTTTGCGAAAGAATTGGAATAGAAGGATCAAGAATGGAATATGAAATTCCAGCAAAAGATTTCGAAATTGAAATTAAAAAACCTATGCCAACTCACAAAGAAGCACTAGAATTAGTTATCAACGCAATAACTGATAAAGAACATGGTGTAATAGCTTCAGTTGAAGAAGTAGAAGCTATAGGACACAGAGTTGTTCACGGTGGAGAAACATTTGCTAAATCAGTATTATTAACTGAAGAAGTAATGAAAGCTGTTGAAGAAAACAACGAATTAGCTCCACTACACAACCCAGCTAACTTAATGGGTGTAAGAACTTGTATGGCATTAATGCCTGGTAAACCAAATGTAGCTGTATTTGACACTGCATTCCACCAAACAATGCCAGCAAAAGCATTTATGTATGCTTTACCATATGAAGATTATACTGAATTAAAAGTTAGAAAATATGGATTCCATGGAACTTCTCACTTATTTGTTTCTGAAACAATGAGAGAAATAATGGGAAATCCTGAACATTCAAAAATTATAGTTTGTCACCTAGGAAATGGAGCTTCAGTTTCAGCAGTACTAGATGGTAAATCTATAGATACTTCAATGGGATTAACTCCATTACAAGGATTAATGATGGGAACTAGATGTGGAGATATCGACCCTGCAGCAGTTCTATTCATTAAAAACAAAAGAGGACTTACAGATAAAGAAATGGATAACAGATTAAACAAACAATCTGGTATCTTAGGAATATATGGAAAATCTTCTGACTGCAGAGACATGGAAACTGGAGTTGCTGAAGGAGATAAGAGAGCAATACTTGCTGAACAAATGTTCATCTACAAAATTAAATCTTACATAGGAGCTTATGCAGCTGCTATGGGTGGAGTAGATGCAATATGTTTCGCAGGAGGAATCGGAGAAAACGCTGCTGGAGTTAGAGAAGCAGTTATAGATGGATTAGATTTCTTAGGAGCAAAATTAGATAAAGAAGTTAACTCAGTTAGAAAGAAAGGAAATGTAAAACTTTCTGCAGCTGACTCTAAAGTATTAATCTACAAGATACCAACTAACGAAGAATTAGTAATTGCAAGAGATACTTATAGAATTGTAACAGGAAAATAGTTTATTTTCATATAATATTTAACCGTGCAAGTTAAATAATTATTTAAAAAAATTCAATTTTTTTCAAATTATAATTGACAAATTTTAAATATGATTTAAAATAGTATGTAGAGGTAAGTAAAAATACTTTCAAAAAGACATATAGGAGGAAAAAAAATAATGACAAAGAAAATGCAGACTATGGATGGAAACCAAGCTGCTGCGTATGCATCATATGCATTCACAGAAGTTGCTGGAATTTATCCTATAACTCCATCATCACCAATGGCAGAATATACTGATGAATGGGCTTCAAAAGGAATGAAAAACATATTTGGAGTACCAGTTAAAGTTGTAGAAATGCAATCAGAAGCAGGAGCTGCTGGATCAGTACATGGTTCATTACAAGCTGGAGCTTTAACAACAACTTATACAGCATCTCAAGGATTACTTTTAAAAGTTCCTAACATGTATAAAATAGCAGGAGAATTATTACCAGGAGTAATTCACGTATCTGCTAGAGCATTATCAGCTCAAGCATTATCAATCTTTGGAGACCACCAAGATATATATGCTGCAAGACAAACTGGATTTGCAATGTTTGCAACTAACTCAGTTCAAGAAGTTATGGACCTTGCAGGAGTAGCTCACTTAGCAGCTATCAAAACAAGAGTACCTTTCTTACACTTCTTTGATGGATTCAGAACTTCTCACGAAATTCAAAAAGTTGAAGTTATGGATTACGAAGTATTCAAGAAATTAATAGATATGGATGCAGTACAAGCTTTCAGAGAAAGAGCTTTAAACCCTGAACATCCAGTAACAAGAGGAACTGCAGAAAACGATGACATTTACTTCCAAGCAAGAGAAGCACAAAACAAATTCTACGATGCAGTACCTGATGTAGTTGCTCACTACATGGCTGAAATCTCTAAAGTAACTGGAAGAGACTACAAACCTTTCAACTACTATGGAGCACCAGATGCTGAAAGAGTTATCGTAGCTATGGGATCTATTTGTCCTATAACTGAAGAAACAGTAGATTACTTAAATGCTAAAGGAGAAAAAGTAGGATTATTATCTGTACACTTATTCAGACCATTCTCTGCTAAATACTTCTTTAACGTATTCCCTAAAACAGTTAAGAAAATTGCTGTTCTAGATAGAACTAAAGAACCTGGATCACAAGGTGAACCATTATTACTTGACATCCAATCTCTATTCTACGGAAGAGAAGATGCTCCAGTAATCGTTGGAGGAAGATACGGACTATCTTCTAAAGACACTACTCCAGCTCAAGTAGTTGCAGTATTCGAAAACTTAAAACAAGATCAACCAAAAGATAGATTTACAGTAGGAATCAACGATGACGTTACTCACACTTCATTAGAAGTTGGAGCACCTGTAAACGTAGTAGGAGCAGACGTTAAAGAATGTCTATTCTTCGGACTAGGAGCAGACGGAACTGTTGGAGCTAACAAAAACTCTATCAAAATCATCGGAGACAAAACTGATTTATATGCTCAAGGATACTTCGCATATGACTCTAAAAAATCAGGAGGAGTTACAAGATCTCACTTAAGATTCGGTAAATCTCCTATTAAAGCAAGCTACTTAATTTCTAACCCACATTTCGTAGCATGTTCAGTACCAGCATACTTACATCAATATGATATGACATCTGGAATCAGAAAAGGTGGATCATTCTTAATCAACTGTATCTGGGACAAAGATGAAGCTATAAAAGAAATTCCTAATAAAGTAAAAAGAGATTTAGCTAAAAATGGAGCAAGATTATTCATAATCAACGCTACTAAACTAGCTGAAGAAATCGGATTAGGACAAAGAACAAACACAATAATGCAAGCTGCTTTCTTTAAACTAGCTGACATTATTCCATTTGCTGAAGCTCAACAATACATGAAAGATTACGCTAAGAAATCTTACGCTAAAAAAGGTGACGAAATAGTTCAAATGAACTATCAAGCAATTGATAAAGGAGCAGAAGGATTAGTAGAAGTACCTGTTGATCCAGCTTGGGCTAACTTACCAGTTGAAGAATTAAAACCTGAAGAAGATTGTTGTTCTTGCGGATGCGAAAAAACAAAAACTGAATTATTCGTAGAAAGAATTGCTAAACCAGTAAACGCTATCAAAGGATACGATTTACCAGTTTCAGCATTTGATGGATATGAAGACGGTACATTTGAAAACGGAACTTCTGCATTCGAAAAGAGAGGAATCGCAGTTCACGTTCCTGAATGGATAGTTGAAAACTGTATCCAATGTAACCAATGTTCTTTCGTATGTCCACACGCAGTAATCAGACCATTCTTAATGACTGAAGAAGAAAAAGCTGCATCTCCAGTTGAATTAGCTACTAAAAAAGCAATTGGAAAAGGACTAGAAGGATTAGAATACAGAATGCAAGTATCAACTCTTGACTGTACAGGATGTGGATCTTGTGTAAACGTATGTCCAGCTAAAGAAAAAGCATTAAAACTTGTACCAATCGCTCAATCTCTTGCTAACCAAGAAGATAAGAAAGCTAAATACTTATTTGAAACTGTTGGATACAAAGATGACAAAATGTCTAAAGAAACAGTTAAAGGATCTCAATTCTCTCAACCATTATTTGAGTTCCACGGAGCTTGCCCAGGATGTGGAGAAACTCCTTATCTAAAAGCTATAACTCAATTATTTGGTGAAAGAATGATGGTTGCAAACGCTACTGGATGTTCTTCAATATACAGTGGATCTGCACCTTCAACTCCATACACAACTAACAAAGATGGATTTGGACCTTCATGGGGATCATCTCTATTCGAAGACAACGCTGAATTCGGAATGGGAATGCACGTTGCTGTAGAAGCTATGAGAGACAGAATCCAAACTATAATGGAAACTAACATGGATAAAGTACCAGCTGAACTTGCTGAACTATTCAAAGAATGGATTGCTAACAGAAGTTTTGCTGTTAAATCAAGAGAAGTAACTGACAAAATAGTTGCTGCAATAGAAGGAAAAGACTGTGAAATCTGTAAAGAAATCATGAGCTTAAAACAATTCCTAGCTAAGAAAACTCAATGGATAATCGGAGGAGACGGTTGGGCATATGACATCGGTTATGGAGGATTAGACCACGTTCTAGCTTCTAAAGAAGATGTTAACGTAATCGTACTTGACACAGAAGTTTACTCAAATACAGGAGGACAAGCTTCTAAATCAACTCCAACAGGAGCTATCGCTAAGTTTGCTGCTGCAGGAAAAGCTGTTAAGAAAAAAGACCTTGCTGCAATCGCTATGTCTTATGGACACATCTATGTTGCACAAGTATCAATGGGAGCTAACCAAGCTCAATACTTAAAAGCTCTTAAAGAAGCAGAAGCTCACCAAGGACCATCATTAATCATAGCTTATGCACCTTGTATCAACCACGGAGTTAAGAAAGGTATGGCAAAAGTACAAACTGAAATGAAGCTTGCTACTGAATGCGGATACTGGCCAATATTCAGATACAACCCTGCATTAGAAGCTGAAGGTAAGAACCCTCTTCAAATAGACTGTAAAGAACCTAACTGGGATAAATATGAAGAGTACTTATTAGGAGAAGTTAGATATGCTACTCTTTCTAAGTCTAACCCAGCTCATGCTAAAGAATTATATGAAACAAACAAAGCTGATGCTCAAAGAAGATGGAGACAATATAACAGACTTGCTGCTATGGACTTCTCTTCAGAAAAAAAATAATAGATTAATAACTGCTTAGTTATTGATTTGGGAGAACTGACGAAAGTCAGTTCTCTTTTTTTATAAATATAAATAAAAAAGCGGTTGATGCATTTTAAAATTTGCAACAACCGCTTTAAATTCAATTGTTATATTTTTTCATAATTAGTTGCTATAAAAGGAGAGTTCAGAAAACCTAAAACATTTTCCAGTAATACCCCTTCTCTAGTAGGATAATTAAATCCATAACTTGTTCTGATGGCTTGAGTTATAAATAACATAGCTCGTTCCATTGCAATTGGTAAACTATCTCCTCTAAGCAGACATCCTGCTATAACGCTTGCATAAGCGTCCCCAGTACCTGGATAAGAAGCTGGTATATGTTTACAGCTGACTTTCCAGAAAACATCATTGATTTTATCATAAGCTACAACACATACTTTCTTATTAACTTCATCTTTATCAGGTATACTTGTAGCGATAACGATTTTTGGTCCCATGTTTGATAGTTCAACTAAATATTTTTTAATCTCCTCCAATGTAATTGAAGTGTCATATGGTTTACCTAGAAGATAAGTAACTTCTGTAAAATTAGGTGTTATAATATCAGCTTTTTTTATAAGCTCTCTCATCTCTTTAACCATCTCTTCAGACATAGTTCCATATAATTTTCCATCATCTCCCATAACTGGGTCAACTAATACTATCTGATTATCGTTTTTAAAGTAATCGATAAAATCTTCTACAATTTTAGCCTGTTTTGGAGAACCAAGAAATCCTGAATATATGCAATCAAATTCTAAATTAAGTTTTTTCCAGTGATTTATATGTTCCTGCATATAATCAGTCAAATCCATAAAGCTGTATCCTTCAAATCCACCAGTGTGAGTGGATAATATAGCTGTTGGAATAGGACAAACTTGTAGTTTCATTGTTGATAATATTGGAATAATTGTTGTAAGAGAAGCTCTTCCATACCCTGATAAGTCATGGATAGCAGCAACTTTTTTTACTAAATTCATCTGTTGTTCCTCCTATTTTAATCTGTAAGTTGTAATCCCTTTATAATTAATATCATCTACACTCTCATCATTATGAAGTCTTGCAAATATATTATCCATATCTGTTTCTTTTCTACTTGCTAGAAGACTTTGTACCTCAAATTGTGTCATTGGATGTCTACGAATAATATTTAGAATTGCTTCATAGTTATCTGGAATTTCACTAAAGAAACTACCAGAAGTCAATTTATCAATAGATATTCCATTTAATTTTTCAACAGCGTAATTTATCTCATCTGAATCAGCCACTTGTACAAAACTTTCTGCAGGTGGTCTTACAGGAGTATTAATATAAACTCTATCATGATTTATTTTATCGATAATTTTTTTAAACTCATCTATATCATTTCTTGAAGAATTCATATTTTTAACAAGCATTACTTCAAGCCAAAGTTCTCCTTTATATAATTTGGAAAACTCTATAAGACCATTTAATTCCCTATTGAAATCAAGTTTACCAAAAGGTCTATCAACTTTTTTATACACCTCTTCATTGTATGCATCTAAAGATGGAAGTACAATATCTGCTTTCATAAGAGCTTCCTGTACATCTTTTTCGTAAAGAAGAGCTGAATTGGTTATAACTGCTACTGGTTTATCAATAATTGTTTTTATTTGGTCTATAAGCTCACCAAGTCTTGAATAAAGAGTTGGCTCACCTTCACCTACAATAGACACTACATCAAAATCATCTATCTCTTTTAAGTAATCTTTAAACTCTTTTATAATGACTTCTAAAGGAAAATACTCTTTTCTAGTGTTAGTCATTTTATCAGTTCTTCCTAATTGGCAATATACACATGAGTAATTGCATGTTTTTTTAGGAATTGGACTTATACCTAGAGAACGCCCTAACCTTCTTGATGGAATAGGTCCAAAAATACAATTTAATTTTTTCATTTAATCACCCCATAAATTAATTCACAATACTATTATACACGCTTTTACATAAAATAAAAGGCTAAAAATTCAATTAGATGAATAAATATCCTGATATGAAAATTTATAAAATAGTTTCTTGATTTGTTTTATATTACAAGATAAAATAGTCATGTGGTGATTATTTGTTAAATTAATTAGGATATGGGTATTATATAGTATTATATAGATTAAAAAAATACCAAGTGATGTGGTATAATATAATAAATGACAAATTGAGTATAGGGTGAAAACATGGAAAAGAAAAAATTAGTTATAGTTACAGGACTGAGCGGAAGCGGGAAGACTACAGCTTTGAATCTACTGGAAGATATGGGGTACTATACAATAGACAATTTACCATGTGAAGTTGGAGAAACATTTTTGGATACCTCAATTGATAAAATTGCTCTTGGAATGGATATACGTTCATTTAAAAAAATAGATGAATTTGTTGATTTTTTAAAGAAATTAAGAAATCACAGTGATATAGAATCATCAATCATATTTTTAGAAGCTTCTAAAGAGGTTATTTTAAATAGATATAATCTAACTAGAAGGAAGCATCCCGTTGTTGAAAATACACTTTTAAAAAGCGTTATAAAAGAGATTGAGATCATGGAAGTGATCAAAGAGATGTCTACTGGAATAATCGATACAAGTGATAATAAACCTAAAGAATTAGTTGGTAAATTAAAAGTTATTCTGGAATTAGATGATGATATAAAAGATATCAATATACATATCCAGTCATTTGGATTTAAATATGGTATTCCAATTGATGTGGATCTTGTTTTTGATGTGAGATTTTTACCAAATCCATATTATATAGAGGAACTAAAGCTAAAAACAGGTCTGGATAAAGAAGTTTCAGATTATGTAATGCAGTTCGATGTTACTAAGAAATTTTATAATCAGCTAATTGTAATGCTTAAGTTTTTAATTCCTTTATATATTAAGGAAGGAAAAAAACATCTGACTATAGGAGTTGGATGTAGTGGAGGAAGGCATCGTTCAGTAACAATTGCACAGGCTTTATATGAAGAATTGGATAGTGTAAATAATTTCAATGTTTATATTAGTCACAGGGAGAAAGAGAGAAATAAGTGGTAGTAAGACAAAATATTTTTGATATTAAGAAAATAAATATTCCTGAAAATCCTGGTGTTTATCTGATGAAAAAAAATAGGAAGGTAATCTATGTAGGTAAGGCTAAAAATTTAAAAAATAGAGTTTCTTCATATTTTAATAGAGAACATGACAGTGAAAAAACAAGGGAATTAGTTCGTAATATAGAAGATATTGATTTTATAATTTGCAATAGTGAACTTGATGCACTTGTATTAGAAAATAATCTTATAAAAAAATATACTCCAAAATATAATATTTTACTAAAAGATGAGAAGACTTATCCATATATAAGAATAAGTAAAGAGAGATTTCCAAATATAAAAATAATAAGAACTACAAGAGCTTTAGACACTAAGGCAGGGATTTATTTTGGACCCTATCCATTTGGTGGTTTTAATCTGAAAAAAACTTTAGTTCGGATTTTTAAAATTCGTGATTGCAATAGAGATATGGAAAAAATATATCCACGGCCATGTTTAAAATATTATATGAAAATGTGTCCAGGACCCTGTACCTATAAAAATATTTATGAATCATACAATATTCAGGTGGAAAGAGCTAAAGAACTTTTAAAGGGAAAAAGCAAGGAAGTTATACGAGAACTTACTGATCAGATGAATAGTGCAGCTGAAAATATGAATTTTGAAGAAGCAATAATCCTTAGAGAACAGATAAAAGAGGTAAAAAATGCAGCAGTAAATCAGGTTAATGAATATGGAAAAGAACTTGATGAAGATATTTTCACTATGGTGAGAGAGGGAGATAGAGTATTCATCTGTGTACTAAATGTCAGAGAGGGAAAGGTATTTGGAAAGATATCTACTAATATAAATTTAAAAGAGAAGATATATATAGATCTTGAAGAGGAAGTAGTAACAGCATTTTATAATAAACATCCACTTCCAAGAGATATTGTATTTCAGGAAAATCTAGAAAATAAACTTGCAAATACACAGCATTTACTTGAACAACAAAATGGTCATAAAGTGGAGTTTCATTTTCCTAAGATAAAAAGCAGAAGAAAAGAACTATTAGATATGGGAATATTAAATCTTGTAAAAGATGTTGAAAACTATTATAACAAGAAAAATGTTCTTGAAGAGGGTCTATATAAAATAC
Source organism: Fusobacterium sp. DD2 (assembly GCF_018205345.1). Taxonomy (NCBI): domain Bacteria; kingdom Fusobacteriati; phylum Fusobacteriota; class Fusobacteriia; order Fusobacteriales; family Fusobacteriaceae; genus Fusobacterium; species Fusobacterium sp. DD2. The sequence goes on along the minus strand of NZ_JADRHM010000052.1, from coordinate 5,802 downwards.
ATAAAGAGCTTTCTTTAAAAAATTACCCAAGAAAGATTGAATGTTTTGATATTTCAAATATTCAGGGTAAAGATGCAGTTGCATCAATGAGTGTTGCAGTTGAAGGGAAAGCATCAAAAAGTGATTATAGAAAGTTTAAGATAACATGTAAAGATACTCCTGATGATTTTGCTATGATGAGAGAAGTTATTACAAGGAGATATGGCAAGTTGCCACTAGAAGAATTTCCAGATGTAATATTAATTGACGGAGGTTTAGGGCAAATAAATGCTGTAGGAAAGATATTAGAAGAGATTGGAAAAGAGAATATAGCAGATTTACTTAGTTTGGCAAAAAAAGATGAAGAAATCTATAAATATGGAGAAAGCAAGCCTTACTGTTTTCCAAAAGAGTGGGAAGCTTTAAAGATTTTCCAGAGAGTGAGAGACGAAGCGCATAGATTTGGTATAACATATCATAGAAAGTTAAGAAGTAAAAGAGTTATTTCTTCAGAACTTGATAAAATTGAAGGAATTGGAGAAAAAAGAAAAGAGATACTTCTTAAGGAGTTCGGCTCAGTAACTCAAATTGCTAAGGAAGATGTAGAATCACTGGCTAGATTTGTTCCAAGAAATGTTGCAGAAAAAATAGTGGATACTTTAAAAAAATAATGGAGGGCATATGAAAAAAGGAATTATAGTTGTGGGACTTCTTATTGGAATGTTAATTAGCACCGGTTGTGGAAGAATAACCGCAAGAAAAGATAAAAGTCAGATAGTAGAATTTTCTAACTCTAAAATTAATAGAAATGATTATACAATAATATTTTACAGAATAAATTATCCTAAGACTCCTCATGAAAAGGATAAATTTTATGAAGATTTTGACGTACTTACATCAAAAATGGTCGCATATAAGAAGGATGTCAATCTGATTATTCCATTGGAACTGTATAAGGATTTGAAGAATCTTCAAAAAAGAGAAGTTAGAGAGGAAGAAAAAATTTATTATAAGCAGGCTTATGCTTTAACAGATAGTGAAAAAGAAGTAGTTGACAGTAAAATAAAAGTTGATTTTCCAAAAGATGCTGGAAATACTCAAAAATACTTAAATAAACAGGTGGCATACTGGTTGGATTATCTGAAAAAATCATCTGAATATGATAAAAATAAATATTACACAGAACTTGATAAAGGAAGATTAATTGATGAGGTATTCCAAAGAAGAAAATTTTTCTCCAATACATGTTTTATTATAGAAAATGATTATGCTTTGGAATTGAATAATAAAAATTTAGAAGTTGGAAGTTCTTATGGATTCCCTATATATATAAGAACTAATAGACTGGATGCAGAAAAGTTATCAGAATTAAAGCCTAAAATAGTTATTGTAGATGGATTTGTATCTGATGAAGTAATTCCAGGAAAGATTCTGTTAATAAATGGAAAAAAAGTGGAAAATGTAAAAGATTATCAAATAAAAACAGTTGTAGAGACTGTTGCAAATCCACTTGATATAATATCAAAACTTGGTGATTATAAAGGACTTGAGCTTAAAGATATATTAGATTTTAAAATTAAACATGTACCAAATGTTAACTTAAAGAAGGCAAGTATTAGCGAAAATGAAAGGCCAAGAGAAAAAATGAATTTCGTTAATATTGAGTCTAAATGGAGGATAGAGAAATGATTTATTTTATTTTTATACTTGTAGTGGGACTTCTACTCTATTATTTTAAAAAGAGAGAAGAGGACATAGCAGAGGAAATGATGACAATGCTCACCAGTATTAGAAATAAAAAGAAACTTGATGTGGTTCCTGAAATTTTAAAAGATGAGTATGAAGATACAATAAAAAATGTAATTAAGCAGGATTTAGAACTTGAAAGTTCCATTGAAGAACTTAGAGAATACAGAAAGGAACTTGAGATAACTTATAATTCTCTGGTTACTAAATCTACACAACTTGAATATTCAAACCAGATTCTAGAGAGAAGAGTTGAGAATCTATCTAATTTGAACTCTCTTTCAAGAGCTGTATTATCAGTTCTGGACCTTGATAGTATAATTAATATCATATTAGATGCCTATTTTGTGTTAACTGGTGCTAAAAGGATATCTCTTTATCTATGGGAAGAGGGAAATCTTATTAATAAAAAGACAAAAGGTGAGTGCAACTTTAAAGAGGGAGTATATTATACAGAACCAGAAGTTGAAAATTTTACTAAAAAGGATTATCAAGAAATATACGATAAACTTTCAAAAAGATTTGTCCTGGCAGATGATGAGGTAGTAGTTATTTCACCTCTTGTAGTAAAAGGAAAAGAGCTAGGGGTAATCTATGTAATAGAGGATAAGAATAAGCTTATAGACCTGGATGAGGAGACTATATCGGCACTTGTTATACAGGTTTCAATAGCCATAAACAATGCTCAAATTTATTCAGAATTGCTTGTAAAAGAAAGAATTTCCAACGAACTTGACGTTGCTGCAAGAATTCAAAAGAAAATACTTCCTGCAGATGTAGATGAGATATTTGGATTGGAAATTGCTCAATATTTTGAACCAGCAAAAGAGATAGGTGGAGACTACTATGACTATACAATATTAAATGACCACGTTTTCTCTATAACAATTGCTGACGTAAGTGGAAAAGGTGTTCCAGCAGCCTTTCTAATGGCATTAGGAAGATCAGTGTTAAAAACTTTAACTTTAACTGGAGAATTTGCTCCAAATGAAAACCTTGTAAAATTGAATAAAATTATATATTCAGATATAACTGAAGATATGTTTATTACTATGATACACAGTAAGTATGATAGAAAGACTAAGACACTTTACTATTCAAATGCAGGTCACAATCCTTTAGTAGTATATAGAGCTAAAAAGGATGAAGTGGAACTTCATACTGTAAAAGGTGTAGCTATAGGTTTCCTTGAAGATTATAAATATAGACAGGGAGAGATAAAGCTAGATAAAGGGGATATCGTTGTACTTTATACAGATGGTATTACAGAGGCAGAAAATCCACGTAAAGAGATGTTTGGAATAGAAAGATTAAAAGAGATAGTATATAAAAATAAAGATAAAAATCCAGATGAGCTTAAAGAAGTGATACTGGAAGGAATAAATAGATTTAGAGAAGAATATGGACAAACAGACGACTTAACATTTGTTGTTCTAAAAAATACAATATAAACTTAGAGAGGAAAAGACATGGAGAAAAGATTGAGCATAGGAGGGCAGGCTGTAATTGAAGGGGTAATGATGAGAAGTCCATCATGTATAGCTACAGCTGTAAGAAAGCCTTCAGGAGAGATAGTTTATAAAAAAACATATATTTCAAAGAAAAAAGGGAAATTGGCAGAAATTCCATTTATACGTGGAGCAATAATGCTATTTGATGCCCTTACAACAGGTATAAAAGAGTTGACATTTTCAGCTAATCAGTCAGAAGATAAAGAAGAAGAGCAAATTACACATAAAGAAGCAGTTATGACCACAATTGTTTCCTTAGTTTTAGGGATAGCGTTATTTGTTGTCATTCCTTCAATAATAGGAGGATTTTTATTTCCAAATGATAAATTACATGCGAATTTACTGGAAGCTCTGTTGAGATTAGTTTTCTTTGTTCTTTATATATGGATTATTTCATTTTCTAAAGAGGTAAAGCGTGTATATGAATATCATGGAGCTGAGCATAAATCAATATATGCATATGAAAATGGTTTAGAACTTACTCCAGAAAATGCAAAGAAGTTTACAACTTTACACCCAAGATGTGGAACCAGTTTTCTTTTAATTGTTATGTTGATTGCAATTATTGTGTTTTCAACAATTGATTTTATCTTTCCAACACCTGAGACAATTGTGGCAAAACTTGCCTTAAAAGTTGGATTAAGAGTAGTTTTGATGCCTTTAATAGCGGGAATATCTTATGAAATTCAAAGATATAGCTCCAAACATATGGATAATATCTGCATAAAACTATTGGCAATGCCAGGTTTGCTGTTACAAAAAATTACGACGAAAGAGCCTGATAAGAAACAGTTAGAAGTAGCAATTGTGGCGATAAAAGTATCTTTAGGTGAACACGTTGAAAACGCTACAGAAATTGATAAATAAATGTTGTAAAAATTGGTATACTATGATATAATAACTCTATCTTGAATTAATTATAGGGGGCGGCTAGGCTAAATGAGAATAAAGAATGAGATAGAGTATGTAATAAGAATCTTGTTATACTTAACAAAGTATGGGAATAATAGAATAGTGGCATCTAATGAAATTTCAGATGCTGAAGAAATTCCACACTTATTCAGTCTTAGAATTTTAAAAAAATTAGAGAAAAAAGGGCTTGTAGAGATCTTTAAAGGAGCTAGAGGTGGTTATAGATTAACTAGACCTGGTTCAAAAATAACTTTAAGAGATGCAGTTGAGGCAATCGAACCTATTATCTGCATTAAAGACTGTGTTAATTCACCAGAATCTTGTACATTAAGACAAGGTAATTGTGCAGTAAACAAAGCTTTTGCAGAAATTCAAAATGATTTTGTAACTAAGTTGGAAGCTGTTAATTTTCAAACATTAGCAGACGAAACTTACGGAAAATAATATATAAAAAATGAAGGATGAAGAAGATTCATCCTTTTTTTCAATTATAAAGATAAATGGGGTATAGATATGAAGAAAATTTACGAAATAGGGATTGACAAGACAGGTGTCTTTATAGATAGACCAAACAGATTTATTGGAAATATAAAAGTTGAAGATGATGTTATAAAGTGTCATATACATGATTCTGGAAGAATTAAAGAGCTTTTATATTTTGGGAATAAAGTTGGGTTAAAAAAGGCTAAAAATAAAGCTAAAAGAAAAACAGAGTGGGATTTAATCTGTGCCAAAACTCCTGAAAAAGATGAGGATATACTGCTTAATTCTGCTTACCATAGATATATTTCTGAGAAATTTTTAAAGGATCCTGAGATATCTCCATTTGGGAAAATAGATAAGTTAAGAGCAGAGGTAAAGAATGGAGATAGCAGATTGGATTATCTTCTTATGAAGGGAGAGGAAAAGATCTGGGTAGAGGTAAAAGGTGTATCACTGGTAGTAGATAAAATAGCTATGTTTCCAGATGCGCCAAGCGTAAGAGCACAAAAGCATCTTAAAGAGCTAATGAGTTTGAAAGAGAAAGGTGACAGAGCAGCTGTTCTTTTACTTGTTTTTAGAAAAGCGGATAAGTTCAGACCAAGACATGAAACAGATATAAATTTCTCTGAACTTTTTTATGAAGCTAAGAAAAAAGGTGTTGAAATATATCCAATCCAGTTTGAATTAAAAGATGGAGATATATATTATATAGATAATAAAATTGAAATTATAGAGGAGTAGTATATACTCTATATAGTGTTATACTAGAGGATATAAAATATAAACTTGATTTAAACTGGTAAAAATTATACACTATATGTAGTAAATTAAAATATAGAAAGGGGTTTCGTATGAATAATTATAAATTTATAAATCATAAAGATTGTGAGTTTTTCCCATGTCATAAGACAGATAAGCCTGAGGAATTTAACTGTATGTTCTGCTACTGTCCATTATACATGTTAGGAGAAAATTGTGGAGGTAATTTTAAATACACTCCTCATGGAATAAAAGATTGTTCAAATTGTAATCTTCCACACGTTAAAGAAGTTGGATATGCCCATATTCAAAAGAAAATGCTTGATGTAATAGAGATGGTACAACAGGAGTATCTAGATAAAAAGGAAAAAGAAAAGAAATAAAAAAATCCCCCGTATTTGATACGGGGATT
>NZ_JADRHM010000051.1 GCF_018205345.1 Fusobacterium sp. DD2 | reverse complement strand
CTGTTGAAAATCAATGGAATAAAATCATTGATTTATAACAGCTACTTTATTCTTTATTTACTTCATGCTTTGGGTCAATACATATGATTTTAAAAGAAGTGTCATATAACAAACCATGTAAACGAAATGGATTTCTACTTTTTCCAATATGAATAATCTGTTCTTTAAATTTATGACAGTATAATTTACTATTTCTGTCAGGGTTAGTTTTACCTCTATTTATTCTAGAAAACTCCTCATAAGTTTTGCATTTTATTACTTCTAAAATTAAGTTATTAAAGTCCTTTAACTGGCTTCGTGATAAATCTTTTAGTCTAACTTGTTGATAGTTTTCTTCATAAAGCTGAAAAGAAATATCATAATTATGATCAATATTAGGGACAACTGTTAAAGGTTCAACTTTCTTTTCTATATTACTTTGTATATTTGTTAATATCTTTCCTTTAACATTTTTTAAATCCTTTATCTCAGATGATTTTTTATTTTTGTTTCTCTTTTTTTTCATATTTGTTAATCACCAATATATATTGATAAATAAAAACTTCTCATATCTTCATCTGAAATTATATTTTGAGATTGTTCCCACATTCCTAATCCTGCTCTAGCATTAATCCAAGGGGTTTCTGAATGAGTTAAACTTTCTAACTGTTGACCATCATATGCTCCATAAGTTGTCCAAACACTTTCAAGCAAATTTATATCTTCTGCTCGAAGTTGTTCAGAACAAGAGGATAAATCTTCTTGATTTATTAAAGTCCAACCATAATTTTTATATCTACGATATAAATCTGGGCAAACAGGTCCATGAATCCACGCTTGAAAATCGTTATTTATTAATCTTTTATTGCATAGAGCTAAATTCCATGCTTGTGCATAATAACATAATTTTTGTAATTTTTTAGGAGTCATTGCCTCTTTGCTTAAAAACCAGTTTGCAATACAAAAAATCGAATACATTTTATACCTCCTCATTTCTTTATACTTTCTAAAGAAAGTATAAAGAAATGAGGACATGTTGTCAAGTAATATTTTACATAACTGATATTATAACAAGTAAAAAATCCCCAATATTTCTACTGGGGACTATATTTTATACATTAGGTTATGCTACGTTTTCCTTTTCTATATTGGGTAAAATTCCAACACTCTTCAGAAGTTCATAGATGAACAATCTTCCTTTTTGTGTCCAATATGTATGAAGTACTACATCCAGTCCTGTACTTCTTGTTATTGGTTGAGTTTTACTTTGTGTGTATCCTTTATCTGCATATTTTTGATACAATAGCCAGACGTTCCCTTGCTTATATTGAACCCCTAATTCATGCAATTTTTCATTTAACCATTGACCACTTTTCCCATAGTCTTTAGCTATTACTGTAATACTAAGTAAGTTTTTACATTGCAGAACTAAGTCATAATAAGTTCCCTTAGGTTTTAACTCTGCTATCTGTTGATTTTTTATTTTATTCTCTAATGCCATAGCTTCTATTTTTTCCTGTTGTTCTAGTGCAAGTTGTAATGCTTCTTTAAAGCTAGTTGGAACTTTGAACTGTCCTTGAAGTTGTTTTTCCATCTCTTCAAACCGATTGATATAAGCCACATTCAAATCAAATGCTTTTGGGACTGCTGCACTATATCCACCTATCAGTTGTGCTATTCCTTTTTTAGTGATTAAATAGTTTCTGTTTGCTTTCCCACTTCTATCTTTGTAATTACTAGGGATATAGAACTGAGCCGAAGTTTCGGCTGAGCTAAATTTATTAACATAAACATCAATTTTCTCTAGTAAATGTTTATGTTGAACACCTAATTCTTCTGCCACTCTATTACTTGTTGTAACTAAAATCCCATTTACATTTTCCACTATTACTGTTAATTCATTCATACTACAATACCTCCTTATCAATACTCTTCATAAATCTTTCCTGAGCAACTGCTGAATAATTTTCTCCATATTCAAAATAGGTTGTCTTGGCAAGACTTATAGTTTCATAAATAAGTTGCTCCAGATCATTAAAGAGTTTTTCTCCCTCTTTTGTTCCTTTCAATACATCCTGGATTTCATAAAGCTTTTTATACATTTTTTCAGTTGCCTCATGATAATCATCCTTTGTCATAAGCTGAGTTCTGCACTCTTCAATAAAATCCAGAATTAATCCTGCATCTTCTGATAACATATATTTTCCTCCTAAAACTTGTATTTTCGGAGTTAGTGTAGTACAATATACTTGCTAGGGTAGTATTGTACTACTTAAAAACTCCTGTTAGAACTCGTAAGAGTACTAATGGGAGCTTTTTTATTTCTTTTTAATAATTATTTCTTTGGTATCCTCGTTAAAAATAACTTCTACTTGTCTTTGTTCTTGAGAAATTTCCATTTTATCAATCCATTTTTTTGGCAAAGTTATTCTAGGCGAGAAATTACCAGCTCCACTTTTACTAAAAGAAATTGTAAGCTCTCTTTTTTCCATAGTATTCTCCTTTTACGTCCCGTTAGTTAATGATACCACTTATAACGGGACGTGTCAACTATTTTTTATTTTACTGCACAAACTCCGCAAATAGTTGCTTTAGGAAGGATATTTATTTTATTAGTCCTATCTTTCTCATAAACTCTATGCTCTGGTCTATTCCAAGTGGGAGAAAAGAAACCATTTTACCAATATCTACTGCCGTTTTATTATCTGATATTTCAGTTACTAGAATTTTATCTCCATTAATTCCTATCAATGTTATCTGTCTTTTATATTTCTTCATTTTCCACACTCTCCTCATAATCTTTCAAATCTATCTTCTGAACATGTCCACACTTACAAGTGACTAATAGCTTATCTCCTTCCAATTCCAATCTTTTGGATTTTGTGAACATCCAGCAATTTAACCTTTTTATTTCCCCAATAAATTTTCCACAACTATCACATCTATATTTCATAAAACCTCTATCCTCACTCCTGGATTATTCTTATCCACCTCATATCCCAAAAAGACAGGGATAATTTCGTCGCAGTTATCATCATCTATCCAACCAAGTTTAACCATCAGATCACAAGGCAACTGACAAGCATTTATATAGTCAAACCTTCGTTTGCTATCTCTTACAAAGTAAAAACCAATTTTATAAGGTTTTTCTTTACCTTCCAGTTTATGCTTAAATTCATTTCTATTTCTTGGAAGCTGAAACTGATAAGCATGTAATTTAAGATATTTCTGAACTGTTTTGCTGTTGATTAAGCATTTCCCGGTCCATTGTTTGGAATTCTTGCTGCTGGGTACATTACCAGATATAAATATCATTTCATTCACCGCCTAATTCATATTTTGTATTTTTATATCTTTCCAGCTTCTCAATATGCATCTTGAAGTCACTGTCAGTTATTCCAACCTTTTTTAAATAATTCAACATAGAAGTAATGACATCAAGTCCTTCTTCTATCTGTCTTTTCCTATCACCTTTAACACATTCAACATAGAATTCATTTATCTCTTCGACTATTTTGTCGTATTGACCTTTCAAGGTTTCTTTGAATTCATAATCATTTAGCTTATTTAAATCCATTGCTCCTCCTAAATTTTGAACCTGTCAATATTTCCGACAGGTTCATTTTTTACTATCCAAAGATTCTAGTCCACCAAGACTTGTTTGAGTTTCTTAACACTTGGTTAGCTATTAATAAGTCTTGTCTGTCCTGCTTGAGTATTTTTATAATGTTTTTATGTGATCCACTAATTTCATTCAATCTGATGTTTTCAGATGCTAATTTATTTAGTTTAGTTTTAAGATTTATTATTTCATCCTGCTGTTTCTTTGTTACTTTCTCAGTGTTCCAAAGCTTATATTTAAGCATCTTGTTTTCTGTCAATAATTCATTTGTTACATCAGCATGTGGAGTTTTATATTTTTTAACTATATTAATCAATGCTTCTCTTGCTGATTTGATACTTGTTATTTTTCTAGTGCTTATAAAGTGAACTCCTAAGCTCTCCTGAAGTACAGTTATTTCATGCTTTAACATATCTTTTGTTGATTGTGCCATTTTCTCTCCTCCTAACATTTTATTGATGACCTTTACTTGATAATTCTTTTTAAGCCATCCATTCAAGAAATTCTCTTTGCTTTTTCTCATACTCTTCCTTCAAAGCTAATTTATCAACATTTTCATAAGAATTAGCATATCCAAGTTGCTTATTTTCATAAGCTAGGATCCACTTTTTAGCTCTTTCCTCATTCCCAATGTACACAATATTTCGTTCATCTCTTCCGACTCCGACAAATCTTGTCGGAATTTCCGAATTTTTACGACTAGCATATGCTTTATAGATTTTTGGGAAATCCCATTTTAGATAATTTTCAAAATCATCTATTTGCATAGTTCCAAGCTTTACCCAACCACCTAAATCTCTAATCGCTAAATGGATTATAGGATCATCAAAAGCGACTGAATTATATGTTCCAACAGTCCCAATAGCTTTTTTTATTTTATTTTGTGCTTCTAAAACTCTGACCTGAATCTGATTATCTTTCATTCCAAGACAAAATTCTCTAATTTCAGCAGGTGTAGGTAAATTAGCATAAACTCTTGATTTTAAAAGATTTGTTATGCCTATAACGAACATATCATCAGGTATATCATCAAGTAATGTTTTATATACTGTTAACTGTTGTTCTGTGAATGGGCTATATTTATCTCCTTTACTAGCTTGTACAACAGTCTCAATCAATACTATTCCCTGCATAAAAATATCCATTGTCATTTACATCAACCTCTTATTTTTTAAATATTTTTGAGCTATGCTTTCCTTTTGTATATTGTTTTGTTGTTTGATAACTGCAGGAAATACTCCTTGCCATTGATTAGACATAGAATAATCTATGCTAAGTATCAAGTGTTTCTCATCCTTAAAGTCTTTCCCAATTCTGCTTATAATTCCAGATATTACCTTGTAAGTTTTAATTGGTTTTTTAATTTCTTTTCTGTATGCTATGTATTCAATTATTTTTTCTTTCAAATCAGAACCTATGTTTTCATTTTGTAATTGGTCCCCTATGTTGTTTTTACTAAAGTTATTCTTACTCTTAGTTATTCTTACTCTGTTGTTATTACTAGCGTACAAGTTTTCTGTACTACTGTGAGTACAGTTTTCTGTACTAGTGTAAGTACAATCTTCTGTACTAATGGTAGTACAATTTTTTGTAGTAGTACAATCTTCTGTACTAGTATAATCTTTTGTACTTTCATTATTAGTAATTTTTTCACCGTCATAAACAGTTAAAAAATAACAACTACTTGCATTAAATTTTTTCTTCTGTACTATCATACCTAATTTTAATAGTTCTTTGATATTATTAGAAACTGTAGTTTTGCTATTACACTTCAAATCACTTACCATTTCATTATAAGAATATTTGATATAAACTTCTCCTTCAGCATTAACCCAGCCATTTTTAGCAGATATTCTTAATCTGTTATACATTAAAGTGTAAGTTTTAAATCCTCCTGCTGTTATTTCCCCAGAAAGAAACATCCTCATTAACCATTTCGGCACTTGATAATAGTCAAGATTTTCTAAATCAGTACTTGTCATAGTTCTCATTTTTTTATCCTCCTCGAGGATCTGTGCCACCAGGTCCCCCTATTTTTAATCTTATGTCTGTCTACCATTTCCGAAGTTTAGATCTGGTGGCTTTAGAAATGATAAACAGGTATAAAACTAAAAATTTAAATTGATGGCAGTTTTAAGGATAAACTGCCAAACCTTACCAAAAAACTAACATATTGGGAAAGATTATGAAAAATGGGGAATGGCAAGACTCGAACTTGCGACCTTTAAGCTCTAGCCATCTGAGCTACACTCCCATAAAAAGCTCTTGCCTAAGGGACATACCCCGTTTCTCTAAAAAATATTCTTAGGAAACTGCAAAAGCGTTGGCATCTTTTGGCGGAAGATACAGGATTTGAACCTGTAAGGCTGTGGCCAATAGTTTAGCAAACTATCGTCTTACCAATTAGACTAATCTTCCATACTCCCTCTTGTGAGGGTTGTTATCTATCCTCCAAAAAGTTATAATATATTTGCTACAACATATTTACTTAAGAAAGGAGGAAAACATTTGAAAAATTATTTTGTTTCCATGTATCAGGTTTTAAAACTTATTGATTATTGTTCCTCACAGGACAAATTTAATTACTCTCTTTTTTCATCTGAAAAACTTGGTATCACTGACAAAGAACTACAAATCATCTTATCCAATGCTTTGGATGAAAGATTAATCACTGGAATTAAGATCTTTCCAGGTATGAGTGGTTTCAAATCTATTAATGCTCATTTAACAACTGCTGGATACCAATTTTTAGAAGAAAATTCAATGATGAAAAAAGCATACAAAACCTTGAAAGAAATCAAAGGTTGGATACCAGGCATTTAAACAGATTTTTTAATATTAATAAAAAATGTTTTAAGAGTGTCATAGGTCAAAGTATTATTTTCTACATGTCCAGTAAATTTAAACTTATGATCTATGAAACTCTTGAAGCTATCCCATTCTTCCTGATTCATTGAGCTTACAATTCTTATTAATTCCTTTAAATCATATTCATACATTTTTAACCTCGAGCAATACATCAGTCAGTTCAATAACTACACTTTCTTCTGACATCTTTGGAGTGTAGTCATTTTTTATTTTTACATTTTTTATTCCAGCAATTATCTGTCCATTTATTTCAACTTTTGTAGCAATTCCATTAGACTTATAGATTTTAATATTGTTGTTCATGACACCTCCTTAATAATTATAAATAAGATTCAGCTTTTCAATTATTTTTTCTACTTATTTGTAGAATAGTTATTCAAAAAAATTTGAAATATCTTCATTCAAAAACTGACATATTTTTTTTATTTGTTCAACTGAAAAACTAATTCTCCCTTTTTTCAAATTCTTTAAATGCCAATAAAAACATTGTTTAGTAATATTTAATGCTACTGCTATATCTATATATTTAATTTCTTTCTTTTTCTTTTTTTCTTCAAGTATTCTTAAAATTTTCAAGAAACTCACCTCTTTTATATTCTACATTTTTGTAGTAAAAAAGTCAAATAATATTTGATTTAAAAAAGAGCCCTTAGGCTCTTTTAATTAGTTGCATACCTTACATGGCTTTCTACTTCCAACTTTAGATATGTCTATTTCTATTATTCTTTTACTTCTAGATAATGTTTTACAACTTTTAGTTGAATGATATTTTTTCCCTTTCGGTGTAACATATACTTTTTGAGCTGCAAAAATAACAGTTGAAAAAGTAATAATAAGTAAAATCAGATATTTTTTCATATTTTCACTTCCAATTTATATTCCTAATAGTTGTTTTTTCTTAGCTTCAAACTCTTCTTGAGTTAATATCCCTTCATCAAGTAATATTTTATATTTACGAATTTCATCAGTTACAGATATTTCATGTGATTCAACAACTTCTTCTTTTGTATCAGATTTTGTTATATTCCCTAAAATAGCTAAAATCTCATCTGCTTCTTGTTTTGCTGCTCTGTATACAAAAGAATCTTTCTTGGTTTCAGCGATTAATAATGGAATTGTTATAACTGGATTAGACTTTCTACTCACAACTATTTTAATTGCTAAATTTTTAATAATAGTTTTTGTTTTTTTACCTCCAGTCACTCCACCTACAATAGCTCCAACTCCTCCCAATAGAGCTCCACCTACAATTGCCCTACCAAGTCCACCCTTTGAAACAGTTTCTCCATCTTCTATCAACTCAAATTCTGAAATTTCATTATAGTCATAAATGAGAGCTGGAATAAACATTTTTTTAGGTATTAAAAATTTCTTTTTATCATCATCAAATTCTATATATTTTCCAACTTTTCTTGTAGCTTTAAACTTAGATATATCTTCCTGATCTTGTTTCGCTTTCTTTATGAAATATTCTATCTCATCTTTAGAATATATTTCTGTTCCTTTTGTTATATCGATATAATTTCCACATGCAGCTATACATTTATTGCATATATAACCATCTGCCAACTTCTTTTTTGTTACTTCTGTGTTACAAATTGAGCACTTCTCTTTTTTTCCAAATCCAAACATAACATCTCCCCCTAGTTATTATTTTATAGCATATACTAAAAAATTACATTAACTTCTAATTATAAATATTATATTCTTTGATATAACAAAAGTCAATTAAAAAAGCCACCAACGTGGGTGGCATCTGTACTAATTCTTATTTATTGAATTTCTATTTTTATCAATATTAATAAAAAAAATTATTTTTTCTCATTAATAAATTTCACTGCTTCATCTAAAGTAAAATCTTTTCCTATTAATAGTTTCATTTTATTGTATGATTCCTTAGTTAATTCTGCGTTTATAGTTTTTAAAAACTTTTTATCAAATAAATATGAATTTATAAAAACAATTTTTTCAGTTACTGTCATTGGCTTTGTCATTTTTATATATGTTGATACTTTAAAAATGTCATATAAATTTCTTACAAAAATCATAAATTCATATCCTATCGAACAGATAAAAGCAATTTCAAAAGCAATTAATATTTTAAAAATAAGGTTTTTGAAGTTATTTGTAAAATTAAAAAAATCGAAAAAAATCAATTCTTTTTCCATTTTCAAGAGAATTTCAATACCACCATTAAATGCTATTCCAATCAATAATAAAACTACATAGGAATAAAAGTAGATATTTATTTCAGTAAACTTTGATGTTTGATTATTAATTGATTTTGTCAATTCTTTCAAAACTTCTTCATCTAGTAATGCTTGTATGATTGAATAACTTGCTATAACAATTCCAATAAAAAATAGTGATATACTCTTAAAATTTGTAACTAGTAATTCTAATATATTTTTTTTATGTCCGAAAAGCAAGAAAAAAATTTGCTTATATTCTCCTTTTATGAGCAATTGTTCTAAGAAAAAAAGCAAAATATAAATAAATATGAAAACTACAGCTGCCCTAATATATAATTTAAAAATTATTTTAATTTTTTGTCGAAAATTTCTTTTTAGAACATCTGTTTCCATTTTTTCACCTCATTATTTACAAAGTTTTTTTATCTGCTCTTCAGTTTCATTATAAACTATTTTATTGTGCTCGTCAATTTCAGATAATCTCTTTTCTGCCTTAGCAACTTGATTCACTGCTTCCTTAATATTTTCATTATCAGAATTCGATTCATCAAAATAATATTCGATTATTTTAACATAAGTAGAATTTTTTATTGTTTCCCATTCCTTATCTTTAAATTTTGCTCTCAATGTATAGCATGCCATATCTTTTAACGTTAAAATAGTTTGTTTTATTTTTTCTAAATTTGTAGGTTTATCAATTTTTTGTTCTATATTTTTAGCACCTAATTCTTTTCTTTCATTTTCTAGATTAGCTATATATTTGTCATCAAAAAGTATAGAGTTTTGAGCTTTAATCTGAAATTTAAAATAATCAACAACTTCAACTGATTTTAACTTATTTTTCAAAGTTATTTCTTCTGGGATTTCAAATATATCTAATTCAAATTTTAATAATTTTTTATCTTCTCTAATGTCATTAACTTTAATTATATTTTTCATGCTATGCTTTATTAAACTTTTAAAATCACTTAAGGTAGGACTACCAGGTTGACTTGGAATATATAACATTTTATGATTTACTAGAATTAAAATAAATTCACTATATGGTGCACTATCAACTTCTTTATTTACTTGTATCAAATTACCTTTTGAATCTAATTGATTTTCAATTATCAACGAAATATCTTTTATAATTTTTCCATAAAGACAATAACCCAACTCACTTTTAAAGATTTTAACTTCATGAAACATTAACTTTTTTACAATTGACCTTGATTTTTCTTGTCTTCCGTTTTTAAAAGCTGGAAACACGATTCTATTGAATTCTTTTAACATTGGTTCGTTGTTTTCACCAAAAACACAATTAAAATTTACTGCTTTTATAAATTTTTTCCCTTTCATAAATATTTCTCCTTCTACAAAATTAGTATAAAATAATACTATTTAGGTAATTTTACAACTTCCCCTCTAATATAAATTTAACAGCTCTACCCTTTATACTGAATCTCTCCAGCATCTCTTCAGTTACATAAATATCATCATACTGAGGATTTATACTCTTCAATATAATCATTTTTAGCTGTTCATTCTTCACTACCTTTTTAATATATGTCTGACCATCAAGATCTAATACATATATTTTCCCATCTACGATATCTATTTCACGAGGATCAACAACAATATAAGCTCCATCCTGGATAAGAGGTTCCATTGAGTTACCTGAAACTTCTATCAGGTAACAGTTATCATCAAAACCATTTTTTCTTATCATAATTGATTTAGTGCTTTCTGAAAAATTAAGGCAACCATTTCCAGCAGATGCAACTGCCATGACTGGAATACGTATTAAAGAATCATCTATTTTTTTTATATTAGGAATACTTTCTAGTTTCTTTTTTATTTCATCTGGTGTCCTATCTAATGCAACAGCCAGTTTTAATTTTTCACTTTCTTCTCTATCTAAATTAAAGACTTCTATAAACTTATCTATAAAGTCATCTTTAGGTGTTCTTTTTCCTGTTTTATAATGTCCAACAGAAGATAATGAAGCTCCTGTCATATTAGCTATTACTTCAAGCTTATACTGTGTCTTTTGCATAAAGTTTTCTATGTATTTAGCTACTTCTTTTTGTTCTTCCATACATATAAACCTCCTTTTTAATTACATTATAATAGTCTTTCCTAAAAAATTCTACAAAAAAGTAAAATAAAATTTGACTTTCTTTCTACAAAGTTGTAGAATTTTAATATAAATAGAAATAAACAAATTTTTTTAAATACTTAATCTACAAAAATGTAGAAAAAGGAGATTTTTATATGACACTAAACGAATTAAAAAACTTAATTAAAACATTGGAAAAACTTGGAAAGAAAGCTAACGAAGTAACATTTATAAGTTTAAAGAGATTATAGGAGTGGTAAAAAATGTTTGGAAAATTAAAAATAGGCTCTGAAGTGTGGAGCACAAAGAGAGGCAAAGGCAAGATAAAAAAGATACTTAAGAAACAAAGAATATTATTGGTTGAGTTTAACGGCGGTATATGTGACACATACACATTTGATGGAAAGAGTCATAAAGCAGACAAAGAACAAGAATTATTTTTATAAAACAAATAGGAGTGATTAAAGATGATGGATAAAGTTCTTTTGAAAAATAACACACTAAATACTATAACTTTGAATCAAATATTAAATAAAGGCATAGAAACAACAGCTGTGGTTGGTTTTCCAATTAATTTACTTAGAAGAGCAATAGGGAAATATCAATTTTTAATAAGACCAGGAAAAACAAGTAAGTTTGAATCAGGTTATAATTATAAATTTACATTAATTGCAGGAGCTGGGAATTTCATAGATGTTTATACAGATATACCTGTTGAAGTGATTTAAAGCTAGGAGGAGAATATGAAATCAATAAAAGCAATGAAAGAAAATTTGATGGCTGGAAACTTTGAACTTGTGCCACTTAATAGGGGAAAAGAATTATTTATAGCATGTTCAAATAAAATACCACAAAGGTTTGAAGCAATTATAGAAAATGCACAAGGAGATGTAATAAAGAGAGTAGAAACTGAAGACATTGATGAGCTATTTGAAAAATTGAAAATAAAAAAATCTTAAATTTTTAACATAGCTTCCAGCAAACTCTGGGAGCCTTGTCAAAAACTTAAAAAGAGGTGGAGAAAATGACAGTTAAGGAACTTAGAGAAGTAGCAAAAGAACTTGGATTAAAAGGTTATAGTAGATTAAGAAAAGCAGAATTAGAAGAACTAATCAATAAAACTAAAGAAGAAAAAGAAGAACTTACTTTATCAGATGTAGAAAAAATAGTGCCACCAATAGTTGATATTTACTCATATGAAAATGAAGAAAAATGGCATGAGCTGAGAGCATTAGGAATAGGTGGTAGTGATATAGGTGCTTTATTAGGTGTTAATAAATGGAAGAGTGCAATAGATGTATATCTCGATAAAACACAAGGTAATAAAGGTATTGATAACAGATTTACTCACTTTGGTCATAAGCTGGAAAAAGTTGTTTTTGAAGAGTTTGCTGAGAGACATCAAGAACTAAAATGTTATACAGTTCCTTACACAATAAAACGAGGTGTCTGTGTGGCTAATGTGGATGGAATGATATATGACCCAGCAAGAGATAGATATGGAGTGTTAGAACTAAAGACAACAAGTGAATACAATAAATCAGAATGGGAAGGAGAGACAGTCCCCCAGTCATATTATGCTCAGGTACAACACTATCTATTCGTGACAGGATTATCTTATGCATACATTGCTTGTCTGATAGGTGGAAATGATTATAGAGAATTCTACATTGAAAGAGATCTTGATGATGCTGAGCTTATAAAAAATACAGCAACTAACTTCTGGAATAATCATGTTATGAAATCAATTCCACCAATGTTAGATGGCTCTGATAGTTATTCAAAGTATTTACTTGAAAGAGCTGAAAAAGAGAATGACGAGATTATTGAGCTTGATGACCTAACTGATAAGGCTTCCGAGTATAAGGACTTAAAGGAACAAATAGCAGCCTTGGAAAAGGAACTAAAACTTAAAGAACAAGAGATACTTCTTGAAATGAATAATAAATCTTGCAAGAAAGCCAAAGCTGGAGCTTATAAATTCACAATAGTGACTACCAATAGAAAGTCAGTTGATAAAAAGGCATTAGAAAGGGATCACGGAGATTTAATAGAGCAGGTTAAGACATTAGAAGAACAGTATACGACAATAAAGTCATCAAGTTATCTTAAAATAACAACTTCTAAATAGATTAAAAATGTAGAGGGGATACTTTTAAAATTATTTTTCTAAAGATTGTAACTCTTTCTGTAATGAAGCTAATTCTTTTTTTAGGTCATTTAAAAGTTTAGTGTCTGAAACAGAAATTGTATCATCATTTGTATAAATAGTTTTGTTCAACATTTTTTTACTTAGATCATATATATTTTTTTCGCATTGTTCAATAGATGCTTTAAGAAATAAGATTTTTTCATCTGGAGATAAATGTATTTTTGATTCATTAACACATTTAACTTTTTGTTTAAACATCAAAATCTCCTTTCTCCCCTCTACAATAATTATTATATAACAAAATATCAATAAAAAAAACTAAAGGTGAATTAATGAAAAAAATATTAGATGTATGTTGTGGGTCAAAAATGTTTTGGTTTGATAAAAATAGAGATGATACAGTGTATATGGATAATAGAGATTTTGAAGATACATTATGTGATGGAAGAAAACTTGAAATTAAACCAGATATTATAGGAGATTTTAGAAATATCCCATTTTCAGACAAGACTTTTAGATTAGTTGTATTTGACCCTCCACATTTATTAAAAGTTGGTAGCAATAGTTGGTTGGCTAAAAAATATGGCCAATTAAATGAAAATTGGAAAGAAGATCTAAGACAAGGATTTAAAGAATGCTTTAGAGTTTTGAAAGAAGATGGAATTCTAATATTCAAATGGAATGAAGAGCAAATAAAACTGGCCGAGATTTTAAAATTAACAGATAGAAAAGCACTATTTGGAAATAAAAGAGCTAAAACTCACTGGCTTGTATTTATAAAAGATTAAGGAGGATAAATAAAATGGCAGAAACTAAAGTAGCAAAGAACAGCCTTAAAGGAGCTGTTACAACTGAAAGAAAAGAGAGAACAATATTTGACGTAGTAAAGGCAGGAGAAAAGCAGTTCGCTGCTGCACTTCCTAAACACATTAACAGTGAGAGATTTACAAGAATAGCAATAACAACAATAAGACAGAATCCTAAGCTGGCACAATGCACACAAGAGAGCTTGCTCGGAGCATTAATGACTTCGGCTCAGCTAGGACTTGAACCTGGAATTTTAGGTCAATGTTATCTTATTCCATATGGAAGAGAATGCCAATTTCAAATCAGTTACAAGGGTATGATAGAGCTTTTAAGAAGAAGTGGACAACTTAAGGATATATATGCTTACAGTGTTTATTCTAATGATGAATTTGAAATGGTGTATGGATTAAGAAGAGATTTAAAACATAAACCAAAACTAGATGCAGACAGAGGAGAAATGATTGGATGCTATTGTGTAGCTATTTTAAAGGATGATACAACAGCCTTTGAATTTATGACTAAACAAGAAATTGAAGCACATGGGAAAAAGTTCAGTAAAACTTATAATAACGGACCTTGGAAAACTGACTTTGAGGCTATGGCACATAAAACAGTGGTTAAAAAGTTATTGAAATGGCTTCCAGTTAGTGTCGAGTTCCTTGAAAATGTTGCAAAAGATGAAAAGACTTTTGTGGCTGATAACAATAACATGAATGAAGTTAAGGAAGCTGAAACAGTAGATGATAACCAAATTGATGTAATAGACGCAGAGACTGGAGAAGTAATTGAAAATCCAACTGCTGAGGATCTAAAAACTCTTTTGATGATAGCTGAAGGAAATAAGCTTGATATAGTAAAAATTGCTAAGGAGCAGTATAACATTACTAACCTGGAGCAAATGACCATTCAACAATACGAAGAACTAAAACAGATAGCAATCAACGGAAAATAATAATAGAGCCCTGGAGTTCTTCCAGGGCAACTCAAAGGAGATAAAATGACAATATTTATAAGGTTTTCTATATCTTCCAAATAAGGTTGAAAGAGATGAGTAGTTAGCACTACAACAGACTAGCAATCCACAATCGTAAAGTGTCTCGTGATAATGATAAGCAAATCATAAAACTGTTTGTAATTGCGTTATTTAACTGCTAATTAAATAGCATGGGAAGTTAAAACAGTTGCCTATTCATAAGCTAATAAAGCTGTGGATAGGTAAGATATGGAAAAACATGTGGTAAGTTTCAGCGGTGGAAAAGATTCCACTGCGATGTTACTAATAATGCTGAAGAAAGGCATGAAAATCGATGAAATTATATTCATCGATACTGGGATGGAGTTCCCAGAGATGTATGAGCATATAAAACAAGTAGAAAAATATATAAAAAGAAAAATTACGGTTTTAAAATCTGAAAAATCTTTTGAATATTATATGTTTGAGCATGTAAAAACAAAAGGGAAAAATAAAGGTCAAAAAGGTTATTCATGGCCTGACTTTAGAAATCGGTGGTGCACTCAGGCACTGAAAAAACAAATTATAAAAAATTATTTAAAGACAAAATATAAAGGTTTCAACATAATAGAATATCATGGAATTGCTGCTGATGAAACAAAAAGGTTACAAAAGAATAAAGAAAAAAATATTAGATACCCGTTAAATGAATGGAGCATGACTGAGGCTGATGCCTTAAATTACTGTTACAGCAAAGGATTTACCTGGAATGGATTATATAAAAAACTTGGTCGAGTCTCATGCTGGTGTTGCCCTTTAAAATCTCTTAAAGAATTGGAAGTACTTTATAGGTACTATCCGGAAAAATGGGAGTTGTTGAAAAAGTGGCAATCACAAACATACAGACAATTCCGGGTAGATTATACCCTGGAAGAATTGGAAAAGAGGTTTAATGAAGAACAATTAGAAATATTTTAGGAGGTTATAATGAAAATAAAAAAACTAGACGGCTATGAGTATATGGAAGTTACTTTATTTGAATATATAAAACTAAAAATTTTAAGGTGGTTAACATGATTATAGAAATATATAAAGGAATTGATAGTACAAAACCGGTAGATATTATTTTAATTCTAGATTAGAGGTATAAAGATGGATAAAATAATGTATTACTTTAAAAAGAATAATATAGATTTGAAATTTATTGAAAGTACTCAAAAGTTTGGAATAAATAAAAATAATGAATGTACAAGACTGCTAAATGACATTAGTTTATATAAGTTTTATTCTTATATCTTAGGAGTAAAAAGAAGTGGAAGATGTCAGTATTTACTATTTGATGATGCCTATCATATTCTAATTAATGAAGTCACTCAAACTGCATTTTTAAAAAAATTGGATAATTTTTTAACTCCTGAATCCGTAGATGATACTATAATAAATATATTTATTAAACAACTTAGAGAAAAAAATAAAATTACCAGAAAGGAATTAGCAGCTGGAATAGATAAATCTATTCGTAGTATAATGGCATATGAAAATTTACATCTTAATATAACTGTGGAGATACTGGAGAGCATACTTAAGTTTTTAAATATATCTTTAGAAAACTATAAAAAAGAATTTGAAACTTATTTAAAAACTAACAACTTAAATTACTTATTCCATGACTTCCAGATTAATAGATCCTTAATGGAAAATCAAAATAAAAAAGAAGTGAAAGATTTGGTACCTATAAAAAGACTAACAGAAAAATACAATATTAAACTAAGTCTTATATACAGATATTCAAAAATAGCAAATGAAAGCATGAAAGAAGATAATTATAAGATAGTCAAAGGCAAAGTAAGTCTTAAAAAATTTGATGAAATATATACAAAATATAATAGGAGTGAGTAAAATGGAATTATTAAAAGTAGGTGATGTTGCTAAAATATGTAATATCAGTATTGCTACTGCATATAAAATAATGCGAGAAGTTAATGAAGAAATGAAAGAAAAGGGATATATTATAATCAGAGGGAGAGTAAATAAAAAGTTCTTGTATAAAAAACTTGGAATTGAAGGTGAATAACTATGTCAGCCACTAAAGACAATAAAACTGGGAAATGGATTTCCCGGTTTTATTATACAACTTATGAAGGAAATAAAAAACAAGCATTTAAACGAGGATTTGCAACTAAAAAAGAAGCATTAGAATACGAGCGAGAATTTTTAAATAAACTGGATCTAAATATTGATATGACCTTTAAAAGTTTATACGAATTATATATGGAGGATATAAGAAATAGACTCAGAAAACATACATTGGAAACTTAAAAAAATATAATGGAATCAAAAATATTGCCTTTTTTTAAAAAATTAAAGATAAGTGAAATAACTCCAGTAGTAGTCAGAAGATGGCAGAATATAATTCTCAATGCTGAAAAAAACGGTCAAAAATATAGCCAAACATATATAAAAACTATCAATAATCAGCTTGTTGCTATATTCAACTATGCCGTAAAATTTCACAATTTGAAAGAAAATCCATGTCACAAGGCTGGTTCAATCGGGAAAAAGAATGCTCATGAAATGAATATCTGGACTGTTGAAGAATTTGACAAATTTTATAAGGCCATACATAACAAACCAATGATTAGTACTGGTTTCTATTTATTATTTTGGACAGGTATAAGAATTGGCGAACTACTTGCACTCACAGTTGGAGATATTGACTTTGATAAAAAAACTCTAAGAATAAATAAATCATATCAAAGAATAAATGGAGAAGATGTGATTACTGCTCCTAAAACACCTAAATCAATAAGAACAATTGATTTATCTGATGATTGTATTATGCTTCTTGCTGATTACCTAAATAAATTATATTCTCCAGAGGAAGATACTAGATTATTTAATTCTACTAAACATGCTTTTGAAAAAAATATTGCTCTTTATTCTAAAAAAGCAAACGTCAAAAAAATAAGAGTACATGATTTACGACATAGCCATGCAAGTTTTTTAATAAATAACAATGTAAATATTTTAGCAATAGCTTCAAGACTAGGGCACGAAAAAATTGAAACAACTTTAAATATTTATTCCCATTTATATAGAAGTTCTTATGATTATATGATTGATGTTTTA
>NZ_JADRHM010000050.1 GCF_018205345.1 Fusobacterium sp. DD2 | reverse complement strand
CCCTTTCCTTTTGGTTGACTGAAAAAATTGTAAATGGTATAATTTACCAGTGGTAAAACAATAGCTCCCTCACATCTAGAGGGCTTTTTTTGTATGTAGAGGGGATAAAAGCTTATAATTGAAAAAAGTTATTTTTTATGATAAAATAGTTTACTGAACTGGTAAGAAAAGTTGAAATTATGTTATAATAAGGTGGAAAAATGAATGTTGAAATATTAATAAGATTGTTTCTTATAGTAGGCATTGGTGCTGGGATAGGATGGATTACCAACTATGTGGCAATTAAAATGCTTTTTAGACCTTATAAGGAAATAAATTTTGGGCTATTTAAAATACAGGGACTTCTTCCAAAAAGAAAGCATGAAATTGGTGAAAGTCTGGCTCAAATTATTCAGGACGAACTTGTATCTTTAAAAGATATAGTTGATTCTATGGATAAGACAAAGATAGAAGAAAAATTGGATGTAGCAATAAATCAGATGCTGGATGATAAACTTTATGCAGCAATTAAGAAATTTTATCCTATGGCTGCAATGTTTATAGGAAATGATACTTTAGAAAAGATAAAATCAATAATAACAGATGCAATACTTCAAAATACAGATAAAATTATAAATCTTTTTTCAGGATATTTAGAAGAAAATGTTGATTTTAAAGGTATTATAGTGAGAAATGTAGATGCCTTTTCACTTGAAAAACTGGAAGAGGTTACATATATGCTTGCTAAAAGAGAGTTTAAGCATATAGAGATAATAGGAGCAATCCTGGGAGCTGTAATTGGTTTTATCCAATTTCTAATTGGATTTTTAATATAAGGAGAGATTAAGTGGACGAAAGAGTGGTTACAAATCTGGAGATGGATAATGATGTGGAGGTTCAAAAGAGTCTGAGGCCAAAATCTTTTGCTGAGTATATAGGACAATCTTCTTTAAAGGAAAAAATGTCAATATATATTGAAGCAGCAAAGAGAAGAGGGGGATCTATTGACCATATACTTCTATATGGCCCACCAGGACTTGGTAAAACAACTCTAGCAGGTGTTATAGCTAATGAGATGGGGGCAAACCTCAGGATAACATCTGGACCTGTTTTAGAACGTGCTGGGGACTTAGCAGCTATACTTACCTCTTTAGAAGAAAATGATATTTTATTTATTGATGAGATACATAGACTTAATACTTCAGTAGAGGAGATACTTTATCCTGCTATGGAAGATGGAGAGTTGGATATAATCATCGGTAAGGGACCATCTGCCCGTTCAATAAGAATAGAGCTTCCTAATTTTACACTTATTGGAGCTACTACTAAGGCTGGACTTTTGAGTTCACCTTTAAGAGATAGATTTGGAGTAAGCCATAGAATGGAATACTACAATGAGGAAGAGTTGGCAGAGATCATATTAAGAGGTGGAAAGATTCTGGGAGTTAAAGTTGAAAAAGATGGTGCTATGGAGCTTGCCAGTCGTAGCAGAGGAACACCTAGAATAGCCAATAGACTTCTTAAGAGAGTAAGAGACTACTGTGAAATACGTGGGGATGGAATTATTAACAAAAGTATATCAATTGAGGCATTGAAAATATTGAGAATAGATTCAGCAGGACTTGATGATTTGGATAGGGATATAATAACATCGATAATTGAAAATTATGGTGGAGGACCTGTAGGAATAGAGACACTTTCTTTGCTTCTTGGAGAAGATAAAAGAACCTTGGAAGAGGTATATGAGCCTTTCTTAGTAAAAATAGGATATATAAAAAGAACAAGTAGAGGAAGAGTAGTTACTGAAAAGGCTTACAAACATTTTAAAATATCAAAGGAGCAGGATACAAATGAAGATAAGCACTAGAGTTAGATATGGACTGAAAGCATTAGTATATATAGCTGAGAACAGCACAGAAAAAAAACTTGTAAGAATAAAAGAGATAGCAGATGCTCAAGATATATCTGTTCAGTATTTAGAACAGATACTTTTTAAGTTGAAAAATGAAAATATAATTGAAGGAAAAAGAGGACCAAATGGTGGTTATAGACTTGTTCAAGAGCCAAAACTTGTAACTTTACACCAACTTTATAAAATACTTGATGAAGAGGAAAGAGTTATAGATTGCAATGAAAGTGAAGAGCATAAAGCTGCGTGCAGTGAACTTACATGTGGTGGAAAATGCATATGGAATAAACTTGATAATGCAATGACAAAGATTTTAGAAGAGACAACTCTGGATGAGTTTATAAAAAACAAAGATATAATATAGGAGAATCCTATGATAAGTGTTATAATAACAAGTAATAATATTAGAGAAAATAAAATAATAGTTGATGACAAAAGCGATGTAAATCATATAAAAAATGCTTTTAGAGTTAAAATTGGTGAAGAGATAAGAGCTGTAGATGGAGAGAAAGAGTATATCTGTGAAGTTGAAGATATCTCTAAAAAAGAGGTTGTACTTCAAATAAAGGAGATTTTTGAAGACAGATATTCTACTAAGACTCAGATAGATGCAGCTATAGGAATATTAAAAAATGATAAGATGGATCTCACTATACAAAAGCTTACTGAGATAGGGGTACATAAGATAATACCTGTTGCAGCAAAACGTGGTGTTGTAAAGTTAAGTGAGAAGAAAGATAAATGGGACTTAGTTGTAAGAGAGGCACTAAAACAGTGTCAGGGAGTTAAACCCCTTATAATTGATGAGATTAAAAAAATTGAGGAACTTGATTTAGATAGCTATGATCTGGTAGTTGTTCCTTATGAGTGTGAAGAGGAATATACTTTAAAAAATCTTTTGAGAAAACAGGGAGATAATATAAATAAAGTTCTTTATATAATCGGTCCTGAAGGTGGTTTTGATACCAGTGAAATTGATTATTTAAAAGAAAAAGGTGCAAATATTGTTACCTTAGGAAAAAGAATTTTGAGAGCAGAGACTGCCTCTATTGTAGTAGGAGGAGTATTAATAAATGAATTTCAGTAAGAGAGTAGCTTTTTATACTCTAGGTTGTAAAGTAAATCAGTATGAAACAGAGAGTATAAAAAATCAGCTTATCCAAAAAGGGTATATAGAGACTCCATTTGAAGAGGAAGCAGATATTTATATAGTCAATTCATGTACTGTTACAAGTGTAGCAGATAGAAAAACAAGAAATATGTTAAGAAGAGCTAAGAAGTTAAATCCTCATAGCAAGGTAATTGTAACTGGATGTTATGCTCAGACTAACAGTAAAGATCTTCTTGAGATGGAAGAGATTGACTATGTAGTAGGAAATAGATATAAAAAAGGGATAGTAAATTTTATTGAAGATATTGAAAATAGAACTTTAGATAGAGTGAAAAATGACAATATTTTTGATGAACATGAATATACTGAATATGAGTTTGCAACTCTAAGAGAGATGTCCAGAGCCTATGTGAAAATCCAGGATGGATGTAATAACTTCTGTTCATATTGCAAGATACCTTTTGCAAGAGGAAGAAGCAGATCAAGAAAGAAAGAGAATATAATAAGAGAGATTGAAAAACTTGTAGGTGAGGGATTTAAAGAGATAATTCTTATTGGAATAAATCTTGGTGCCTATGGGGAAGATCTTCCTGAAAATATAGATTTTGAGGATCTTTTAGAAGAGATTTTAAAAGTTCCTGGAGTGGAAAGAGTAAGAATTGGATCAGTTTATCCAGATAAGATATCAGATAGATTTATCGATCTATTTAAGAAATATCCAAATCTTATGCCACATCTTCATATTTCACTTCAATCATGTGATGACACAGTGCTTAAGATGATGAGAAGAAAATATGGAAGTGATCTTATAGAGGAGAGACTGCTTAAATTAAAAAATGCTGTTGAGAAGATGGAATACACAGCAGATATTATTGTTGGTTTTCCAGGAGAGACAGAGGATATGTTTTTAAACTCTTACAAGATAATAGATAAGATTGGATTTTCAGGAATTCATATTTTCCAATACTCTGATAGAGAGAACACAATTGCAAGCACACTTGAAAATAAGGTGGATCCAAAGATAAAAAAAGAGAGATCAGACAGACTTGAACATCTAAAGAAGATCATGGCTCATAGAGAACGTGAAAAATATATTGGCAAAGAGTTGGATGTGCTGGTAGAAGAGAAAATAGGAGACTTTTTATTTGGATATAGTGAGAACTACTTAAGGGTAAAATTTAAAGGGGATGAATCTCTTTTAAACAGGATACAAAGAGTCACAATAAATACAATTGAAAAGGAGATGTTACTAGCGTATGAATAAGAGATTGAGAGCAATATTTGTAGTATTGGTGATAATAGCAGCTTTGGCAGGGTTTTTATTTGTAAATTCTTTGAGAAAAAATCCTGATCTTGATAAAAATAGTAGCTATCTAATCCAGGGGAAAGAAAATTTAATAGCTGTGTACAAAGACAAATTAGCAGTGAAGATTCCTTATGATATCAATATTGATAAGGAAAAAACTGTAAAAGATTTAGTGAGCACAGGAAGCCATGAAACAGTTTTGGAAACAGTAAATAAGATACTCCCAGAACCAGTTACAAACTATATGGTTGTAAAATATGGACAGGTAAATCTGAATGTAAAAAATCAAAAGAATATACCTGAAACTGTTATAAATAATAAAAGATACATTTTAACTTCAAGTCTTTATTCAATGTTTGACAGTTTATATAATGAAAAAGAGAAAGTTAATGAGTTAAATGAGAATATAATAGTTGATGTTCTAAATGCTAATGGTAGAAATGGTTATGCAAGAAGAACTGGAGAAACTATTAAGAAAAATCTTGGAATGAAATATAATGCAGCAAACTATGAGACAAATCTTGAAGAGAGCTACATTATACTAAATGATATATCAACAGAAAAAGCTGAAGATATCATAATGCAGTTAAATGAAAAATACTTTAAAATTCAAAAAGATCCAACTGTACCAACACTTGCAAATGTAGTAGTGGTATTAGGTAAAGAGGAAAATGTAAATTTTGAAGTTGAAGTAACAGGTAAAGGACCTGGTGTTCAGGCAACTGTAGATGATTTGAAAAAGGCTGGATATAAGAAAGTAACTGTTGAAAAAGAGGGAACAAAATCAGATAAGAAAATAGTTGAGTATGCTGCAGAAGATTTCTTTATTGCATACAAGATAGCTAAGACACTTGGTATCACTGATATGATTGAAAGAGATACACTTAAAAATAAAGTAAGAGTTATTATAAACTAGAAGAGGGTAGGAAATGATATATATAATCTCGTTATTAGGAATTTTAATAGAAAATAGTTTGCCATTTAATGGAAATATATATATCATTACACTGTCGTTTTTTATCTATTTAGTGAATTTAAAACAGAAGAGAAATCTTTTATATATTTCATTGATTTCTCTTCTATTATCACTGCAAACAGATTATTTTTTAAGGTTTTTTGTTATACTTCTTGTAAGCTATGGAGTAGTAACTTATATATTTGAAAATCTCTCTTATAGTAAATTTAATATTATTTTAATTGCTGTAATACAGATGATTATGTATAAATTACTTATTATAAAAGAGTTACAGATAAACTATCTTATAATCAATTTCATAGGGTGTCTCATTTTAAATTATATTTATGTCAAAATATCACATAAAACAGAAAGTATCAGAGGGTAGTTGTATATGAAAAAAAGAAAGATTAATATCAAACTTGGAGAGGACAAAGAGATAAGGACTATGTTGCTAAAAGCTGGAATTTTAGCAATATTTTTATTAATTGGAGCAAGAATGCTCTATCTTCAGGTTTATAATGCTGATAAATATTCATATCTTTCTGAAAAAAATAGATTTAAAATGAAAAAAATTGATTCTACAAGAGGAAAGATCTATGATGTAAAAGGTCGTCTTGTAGTAACAAATGGAGCTGGTTATAGGCTTGTGTATCTAAAAGAAAGAGAGCAGAATCCTGAAATAGTTAAAGAGATAAGTGAAGTAACAGGTTATTCACCAGAGTATATTTCAAAAAGGATAAAATATGGAGAGATATTTCCATTTACAAGGGAAAATGTAATTGTAGATGATCTCAATGAGGAAAGTGCACATAAACTTATGGAGAAAATATCAGATTATCCATATCTTCAAGTAGAAACATATTCTAAAAGAAGATACCTTATGGATTCAGTAGCATCTCACAGTATCGGATATGTTAAAAAAATATCTGAAAAAGAGTATGAAAGATACAAAAGTGAGGGTTATGGTCCCAGAGATATTGTAGGTAAAGAAGGGATTGAGAACCAGTACGATAAGGATTTACAAGGAAAAGACGGGTATGAGTACATTGAAGTAAATGCCCTGAATAAAGTACAAAGAAAGATAGAAAAGAAAGAAGCACCAATTCCAGGTAAAGATGTCCATATGACTCTGGATATGGAACTACAGGAGTATATGGAAGAGCAGTTTAAAGAGGATGGGAGAGCAGGAGCTTTTATAGCACTAAATCCTAAAAATGGAGAGATACTTACTATGGTAAGTTATCCTACATATTCTTTAAACATGTTTAGTTCACAAATATCCTATGATGAATGGGATAAAATAATAAATGATCCAAGAAGGCCATTATCAAATAAGGCTATTGCTGGAGAGTATCCACCTGGATCTGTTTTTAAAGTGATATCTGCAATTGCATTTATGGAGAGTGGAATTGATCCTAAGGAGCAGTATTATGATAAGACAGGTTATTACCAGATAGGTAAATGGAGATGGAAAGCATGGAAGTATGGCGGACATGGATACACAGATATGAAAAAATCAATAGTTGAGTCTGCAAACCCTTACTATTATAGAAACTCAGATAGAATAGGGCATAAGCCAATTGTTGATGTGGCTTCAAAATTTGGGTTAGGAGAAAGAACAGGAATAGATATCCCAGGAGAGAAAAAAGGGGTACTTCCTGATACACAGTGGAAAAGAAAAGTGATGGGAACAGGATGGTATAAGGGAGATACTATACTTTTGTCAATAGGGCAGGGATATTTAACAGTAACACCTCTACAAATAGCAGATATATATGCCACTATTGCAAATAAAGGGATAGTTTATACTCCACATCTGGTAAGAGAACTTGAGGATAGTAACGGAAATGTCTATCCAGTTGAAGTTGAAAAAAGACAAATAGGTTCATATCCAAAATCTTATTATGATGTTTTGGACGATGCTTTAATTGCAACAGTTTCACAGAATAATGGAACTACCAAAGTATTGAGAACAAAGGGAATGAAGGTAGCTGCAAAGAGTGGTTCTGCACAGAATGCACATTCTAAAACTACCCATGCGTGGGTTGCAGGTTATTTCCCAGCTGATAATCCTGAAATAGTTTTTGCAACTATTCTGGAAGGAGCTGGAGGAGGAGGATCTGTTGCAGGAGGAATGACCAGAAAATTCATAGATAAGTATTTGGAGATTAAAGAAAGAGAGTCTGAACAGGCAAAGAAGGTTTCTCAGATTGAAAAAGATGTTTAATTAGAGATTGGAATATGCGGAGGTGTTGGAATAATTCTTTATAAAAGAAAAAGGAGAGAAAATGTTGAAGGAAGAAAAAAATAAAAATAAAAAATCGAAACCACAAAATAATAAGATGAATAAAGGTGGAGTAGATGAGATAAAAGAAAAAATAAAAGATATTCAAAAAGGTATCAAAGAACTTAAATCAAATAATGACAAGAATGATAAAAATGATAAAAGTAACAAAAAATCAAAAGGATCAAAACCTGGAAAGAAAATAGTAAAAGCAAAGCAAAAGGTAAAAGAAAAGACAGAACCTAAAGTTAATAAAAATTCTAAAGAAGAAAAAATGTATGTAATTCCTCTAGGAGGAATGGAAGAGGTTGGAAAAAATATAACTGTATTCCAATATAGAGATGAGATAATTATTGTGGATTCAGGAGTAATATTCCCAGATGAAAACCTTTTAGGAATCGACCTTGTAATTCCAGATTTTACATTCTTAGAGAATAACAAAGATAAGATAAAAGGGTTATTTGTAACTCACGGACATGAGGACCATATTGGATCAATTCCTTATCTTTACCAAAAGATAGATAAAAGTGTACCTGTGTATGGAGGAAAACTTACACTTGCACTTGCAAAATCAAAATTTGAAAATGGACTTGGAAAAAATCTTCCAAAAATGAAAGAGGTAAAAGGAAGAACCAAGATAAAAGCTGGAAAATATTTTACAGTTGAGTTTATTAAGATAACACACTCAATAACTGATGCTTATTCACTTTTAATTACAACTCCTGCTGGAAAGGTATTCCATACTGGAGACTTTAAAATTGACCTTACACCAGTAGATGGAGAGGGAGTAGACTTTACAAGACTTTCTCAAATAGGAGAAGAGGGAGTAGATTTAATGCTTTCTGACTCTACAAACTCAGAGGTAGAAGGATTTACACCATCAGAAAAAAGTGTTGGAGAAGCATTTAGAAATGAGTTTTCAAAGGCAAAAGGAAGAATAATAGTTGCAGCATTTGCCTCTCACGTACATAGACTACAACAGATAGTAAATGTAGCTGAGGAGCATGGAAGAAAGATAGCTATTGATGGAAGAAGCTTGGTAAAAGTATTTGAAATAGCTTCTAATCTTGGATATCTTAAAGTTCCAGAAGGAATGCTTGTTCCTTTAACAGATGTTGACAAGCTAAAAGATAATAAAGTGGTAATGCTTTGTACAGGAACACAGGGTGAACCAATGGCAGCACTATCAAGAATAGCTAAAAATATGCATAAACATATTAAGATAAAAGAGGGAGATACAGTTATTATTTCAGCAACTCCAATTCCTGGAAACGAAAAAGCTGTATCAAACAACATTAACAATCTTTTAAAATATGATGCAGAGGTTGTATTTAAGAAAATAGCTGGAATTCACGTATCTGGACACGGAAGTAAGGATGAACAAAAACTTATGTTAAATCTTATAAAGCCTAAATATTTTATGCCAGTACATGGAGAACATAAGATGTTGAGAGCACATCAGGATACAGCAATACTTACTGGAATTCCTAAAAACAATATAATTCTTGCTCAAAATGGAAGTAAGATTGAAGTTACTCAATCTGGAGTAAAATTAAAAGGTAAGGTAAATGCAGGATCTACTCTTGTAGACGGTTTAGGAGTAGGAGATATAGGTCATATTGTTTTAAAAGACAGACAGCAGTTATCTCAGGATGGAGTAGTTGTAATTGTATTTACTTTAGATAAGAACAGTGGAAAACTTATAGCTGGACCAGATATTGTAACAAGAGGATTTGTGTACTCAAAAGAATCTGAAGATATAATAAAAGAGGCTATTGATACAATTAATGAAAAAGTTGGAAGAACAGAAGATTATTATTCAAAAGATTGGGGTATGTTAAAGAATACCACAAGAGATGTAGCAGCAAAATATTTTTATAATAAAACAAAAAGAAATCCTATGATATTACCAATAGTGATGGAAGTTTAATTTTTAAGGAGAAGATAGAATGGAATTAACAAGTAAAAGAAGAGCTTACTTAAGAAAAAAAGCTCATGATTTAGATCCTTTAGTAAGAATTGGAAAAGATGGAATAACTGACAATCTTATTCAAAGTATCTTAGATGCAATTGACTCAAGAGAGTTAATAAAGGTAAAAATCTTACAAAATTGCGAAGAAGAAAAACAAAAAATAATGGATGAGTTATCACAACGTAGAGAGTTCCAAGTAGTTGGAATGATTGGAAAGACAATAATACTTTTCAAAGAAAACAAAGAAAAACCTGTGGTATCTTTAGAATTAAAAGAGATATAACAATAGAAAGGGAGGATAAATCATGAGTACTGGAATAATTTTTGGAAATAGAGTACTGGATGTTGTATTCGTAGCATGGTTTATAGCCCAGTTTTATAAGGTTGTTTCTTCAATAGTAGTAAACAAAAAGATAGATATAACAAGACTGTGGGATACAGGTGGAATGCCTAGCTCCCACAGTTCAACTGTCTCATGTTTAGCAACATGTATGGCGGTAAAATATGGAATAAGAAGTGATATGTTTGCTCTAGCTGTTATATTTGCTGGAGTTGTAATGTATGATGCAGCAGGTATAAGAAGAGCAGCTGGAAAACAGGCAGGGGTATTGAATGATTATGTTGAGAAGATACCTTTAATAATAGGAGAAAAAAGATACAAAAAGTATTTTGGTGAAGATAAAAAAGAGAAACTGAAGGAACTTCTAGGTCATACTCCAGTAGAGGTATTTATAGGAAGTATACTAGGTATTTTAGTCGGAATTGGTTTCACAAAATATTTACAGGGGTAGATGTAATGGAAGGAAATAAGGAAAAAGTGCTAAAGGAGTTGGAGAAAAGGGCCAAAGAGATCCGTGAGGAACTTATTGACACTGTAAGTAAAAATGGTGGACATCTTTCTTCAAATCTTGGAATAGTAGAGCTGACACTATGCCTTCATAAGTCTTTTGACTTTTCAAAGGATAGATTACTGTTTGATGTTGGCCATCAGGGGTATGTGCATAAGATACTCACTGGAAGAGAAAAAGAGTTTTCTACTTTGAGAAAAAGAGGTGGGATAGGACCTTTTATGGATCCACATGAAAGCAGCTATGACCCATTTATATCTGGACATGCAGGAACTGCTCTTTCAGCAGGAGCTGGAATAGCTATGGGAGCACCGGATAAAAAGGTTGTAATAGTTGTTGGAGATGCGTCTATTTCCAATGGTCATTCACTTGAAGCACTTAATAATATAGGTGGAAATAAATTAAAAAATGTCATTGTCATTTTAAATGATAATGATATGTCAATAGGTAAGAATGTTGGATCTCTTTCAAGATTTTTCGGAAGATTTTTAGTAAGCGAAAAATATATGAATCTGAGAGATGACATAAAAGGAATCATAAAAAAGATAAAAATTGCAGATAAACTTACAAATACATTGGAAAGAATGGAAGTGTCAGTAAAGAACTTCTTTTTACCTTTAAGTATATTAGAAAGTCTAGGTTTTACTTTTTTAGGAGTATTAGATGGTCACAACTGTGAAGAACTTTTAGATACTTTTGAAACAGTAAAAAATATAGAGGGACCTGTATTTATACATGTTAAGACACAAAAAGGTAAAGGGTATAAGTTTGCTGAAGAGGACAAGGAAAAATTTCATGGAATATCTCCATTTGATAGAGAAACAGGAAGCACAGCTTCTAAACCTCTTACATATTCAAATATTTTCGGACAGGAGATAGTAAAACTTG
The DNA here is from genome assembly GCF_018205345.1 of Fusobacterium sp. DD2. Lineage (NCBI taxonomy): Bacteria > Fusobacteriati > Fusobacteriota > Fusobacteriia > Fusobacteriales > Fusobacteriaceae > Fusobacterium > Fusobacterium sp. DD2. The sequence goes on along the minus strand of NZ_JADRHM010000050.1, from coordinate 6,843 downwards.
CAGAAGAGGACAAAAATATATTTGGAATCTGCTGTGGAATGGTAAAAGGAACAGGACTTAAAGAGTTTTTTGAGAAGTATCCAGAAAGAGCATTGGATACAGGTATTGCAGAGGGATTTGCAGTAACTTTTGCAGGTGGACTTACACTTTCAGGTAAGAAACCATATGTAGCAATCTATTCTACATTTCTTCAAAGAGGATTTAGCCAGTTGATACATGATATTTCACTTCAAAATCTACCAGTGAGATTTATAGTGGATAGAGCTGGAATTGTAGGAGAAGACGGAAAGACACACAATGGATTATATGATATAGCAATGTTTTTAACAGTGCCAAACTACACAGTTATAGCTCCAACTACATCTAAAGAGCTTGTTGAGGCATTGGAAATATCAAAAGACTTCAATTCAGGACCTATGATGATCAGAATACCAAGAGAGGTAGGGTATGATATTGAAGGAGATAAACCTTTAGAGTTAGGTAAATGGAAAGAAATAAAAGAGGGAAAACAAAATCTTTTTATAGCAACAGGAAGCATGCTTAAAGAGATATTAGATATAGATAAAGAATTGGCAGAAAAAGGTATTGATGGTACAATAGTTAGTGCTGGATGTATAAAACCATTAGATGAGAGTTTCTTAATGGAGAAAGCACTTGAGTATGACAATATATTTGTTTTAGAGGAGGCTTTTGAGAAGAATTCTTTCGGAAGCAGTATAAGAGAGTTCTACAATGATAGAGGAGTATCAAAGATAATAAATAAAATAGCAATAACTACAGGAACAGTTCCTCACGGAAAAAGAGGAGAGCTTTTGGAGGAGTTTGGATTAAGAGGAGAAAAATTGATAAAAAGAATTGAGGAAAAAGTAAATGCAGGGAAAAAATAAAAAAGCACTTGAATTTATTGAAACACTTCTTAATATTGAGATGGTTCAGGATCTTGAAAACTATGATGACCAGGGAGTTAAAGTATCTACTCATACATATGATGTACTTAAAATCTCTATTGATGAACTTAGAAGAGATTATAGAACTTTTAACGAAGCAAAGCAGAAAGTTGATTTTTTTGCTTTGACGATAGGAATCATAATACATGATTTGAGCAAGGGAAGTATAAGGAAAAAAGAGGAAAAACTCTCTCACTCTCAAATGATGCTAAAGAAGCCTGAATATATTACTAAAGAGGCTGAAAAAGTATTAGATGAAATAGAGGAGAAAGTTGGAGTACAGATAAAAGAAGATATTAAGAAAAATATAATTCATATAGTACTATCTCACCATGGAAAATGGGGAAAAATTCAGCCTAATAGTAAAGAGGCTCACATAGTGTATAGAGCGGATATGTATTCAGCTAAATACCATAGAATTAACCCTATTGGAGCTGACAAGATATTAAAACTTATGGTAAATGGAGTTCAGCTTGATGAGGTAGGAAAAGAGCTTGATTGCACTCAAGGTGTTATAAAAGATAGATTAAAAAGAGCTAAACAGGAATTAAAAGTTAAAACAACAAAACAACTTTTAAATTATTATAAAAAGAATAAAAAAATCCCAATTGGAGACAACTTTTTTGTTCAGAGAGTAAGAGAAACAGAAAAACTGAAGAGACTTGTTGATAAGAGAGGATTTAAGAATATCATGTTACAGAGTCCTTTGATTAACTATATGGTTGACAGTGAGATTTTTAGTGAAAAGACAGAATAATCAGAGGTGAAAAATGAAAGAAAGACTGGATGTATTGCTTGTTAAAAGGGGCTTTTTTCCTGATAAGGATAAAGCTAAAAGAGCTGTAATGGCAGGTCTTGTAGTAGTAAATGACAAAAGAATAGATAAGAGCGGAACCATGATAAAAACAGATGAAGAACCTGTAATCAGGATTAAAGGTGATAACCTTAAATATGTAAGTCGTGGAGGTCTGAAACTGGAAAAAGCTGTTGAAGTTTTTTCACTTAATTTTTCTGGGAAAAAAGTCTTAGATGTTGGTGCTTCAACAGGAGGATTTACTGATTGTGCATTACAAAATGGGGCAGAGTTTGTGTATTCAGTTGACGTAGGAACTAATCAGCTTGATTGGAAGCTTCGTAGTAATCCTCAAGTTAAATCAATTGAAAATAGACACATTAATGATCTCACATCTGATGAGATAGATGGAAGTACAATAGACTATATTGTAATGGACGTTTCTTTTATTTCCATTAAGAAGGTTTTACCAGATTTATTAAGTTTTTTTAGTCCGCATACTAAACTTATGGCTCTTATTAAGCCACAGTTTGAAGCAAAAAAAGAGGATATAGCAAAGGGTGGAATTGTAAAGGATGAAAATGTTCATCTGGAAATTATTGAGGATATAGTAGGATTTGCAAGAGAGCATGGTCTTTATCTTGAAAATCTGGATTTTTCACCTATAACTGGAACTAAAGGAAATGTTGAATATATTTCTCTTTTTGGAGTAGATAGTTCAAAAGAAAAAGTTATTAATATAAAAGATATTGTAAGCAAGGGGAAAAATTTAGGAGGAACAATATGAAAAATTTACTCAGAAAGAAATGGATAGTAACTTTATTAACAGTGGTATTATTTACAAATGGGTACTGTGCTCAAAGTGTTAAGAAAGCTGATGGAGATAAAGATAAGGCTGTAAAAGTTGAAAAAACTGGATTTTTATCAAATATCAGACAACTTAAAGAACTATCTGATATTATGGATATCATAAATCAGAACTATGTTGGAGAAAAAGCTGTTGATAAAAAGATTTTAATGCAAGGGGCATTAAAAGGGATGATTGAAGCATTGGAAGATCCACACTCTAATTACTTTACAAGTGAAGAACTTAAGGATTTTCAGGATGATATTAAAGGTAAATATGTAGGAGTAGGAATGGTTGTACAAAAAAGACCTAATGAAGCATTAACAGTTGTTTCACCTATTGAAGATAGCCCTGCATACAAAGCTGGAATGAAACCTAAGGATAAAATTATTGCAATAGATGGAGATTCAACATACAAACTTACAAGTGAAGAGTGTGTTAAGAAGCTTAAAGGAAAAGAGAATACAACAGTAAAAGTTACTGTTTTAAGAGAGGGAGTAAAAGAAACTAAAGAGGTTGAGATAAAAAGAGCAGTAGTAGAGCTTAAGTATGTAAAGAGTAAGATGATAGATGAAAAAGCTAAAATTGGATACTTAAGACTTACACAATTTGGAGAAAATGTATATCCAGATGTAGCCAAAGCTTTAGAAGAATTACAAAAACAAGGTATGAAAGCTTTGATATTTGACGTAAGAAGCAACCCAGGTGGAGCTTTAGATCAAGCTGTAAAAATTACTTCTATGTTCTTAAAAGATGGAAGAGTTGTAAGTGTAAAATCTAAAGATGGAGAGGAAAAAGTTTCAAATAGAGAGGGAAAATATTTTGGAGATTTCCCACTAGTTGTTCTTATAAATGGAGGAAGTGCCTCAGCATCAGAAATTCTTGCAGGAGCAATTAAAGATGATAAAAGAGGAATCCTTGTAGGAGAGAAATCATTTGGTAAGGGAAGTGTTCAGACACTTGTTGGACTTCCAGATGGAGATGGAATAAAACTTACAATAGCTAAGTACTATACTCCAAGTGGTGTATGTATCCATGGTGTTGGAATAGAACCAGATGTTAAAGTTGAAGAAAAAGATGGATATATGCTATTTAACAGTATGGTAACAAATATAGATGAAAAAGAGAGCAAAGAGAATAAAAAAGAGCTTATAAAAGAGATTAAAGGAGAAAAAGTAGCTGAAGAATTTGAACATCATAAAGATATTCAACTGGATACAGCTATTGGAATTCTTAAAGGAATTCTTATAAATAAGAAATAAGAGAGGTAATAAAATGCTATATATAGTGGCAACACCTATAGGAAATCTTGAGGATATGACATTGAGGGGACTACGTATCTTAAAAGAGGCAGATTATATATTTGCTGAAGATACAAGAGTTACAAAAAAATTATTAAACCATTTTGAAATAGATGCAACAGTATACAGATATGATGAATTTTCAAAGATGCGTCAAATTCCTAATATTATAAATATACTGAAAGAGGGAAAAGATATAGCATTGGTTACAGATGCAGGAACACCTTGTATTTCAGACCCAGGTTATGAAGTGGTAGATGCAGCTCATAAAGAGGGAATTAAAGTTGTGCCTATTCCTGGTGCCAGTGCACTTACTGCTGCAGCTTCAGTAGCTGGTATAAGTATGAGGAGATTTTGTTTTGAAGGATTCCTACCTAAGAAAAAAGGTAGACAGACTCTTTTAAAACAACTTGCTGAAGAAGAAAGAACAATTATGATATATGAATCTCCTTTCAGAATAGAAAAAACTTTAAGAGATATTGAAACTTTTATAGGAGTGAGAGAGGTAGTAATTATAAGAGAGATTACTAAAATCTATGAAGAGATTCTAAGAGGAACTACTACTGAGCTAATAGAACGTTTAAGTAAAAATCCTATAAAGGGAGAGATTGTGCTTTTAATCAAAGGAAAAGAAGATTAGAATAAGGAGAAAATAGTATGTCGATGACAAAAATAAACTGGTATCCTGGGCATATGAAAAAAACTAAAGACCTCATTAAAGAGAATATGCAACTTATTGATGTTGTTCTTGAGGTTGTAGATGCCAGAATACCATTATCCAGTAAAAACCCAGATATAACAGTTTTTGCTAAGAATAAAAAGAGAGTAATTGTATTAAATAAATCAGACCTTGTAGATAAGAAAGAGATAGCATATTGGAAGGATTATTTTATTGAGAATAATTTTGCTGATGATGTTATAAGTGTAAGTGCTGAAACTGGTTATAATATAAAAGGACTGTATTCAATTATTGATAAGGTAGCAGCACAAAAACTTGAAAAAATGAAGAGTAAAGGTCTAAGAAAAGTAACTACCCGTCTGATGGTAGTTGGAATCCCAAATGTAGGAAAATCAAAACTTATAAATAAAATAGTTGGTAAAAATAGTGCTGGAGTAGGAAATAAGCCAGGATTTACTAAAGGTAAGCAGTGGGTAAGAATAAAAGATGGACTTGAACTTTTAGATATGCCAGGAATACTATGGCCTAAATTTGAGAGTATAGAAGTTGGTCAAAATCTTGCTATCACTGGAGCTATAAGAGATGAGATACTGCCAATAGAAGAAGTGGCTGGTGTTTTGATTGGAAAAATGATAAAATACGACAAGTGGGACGTTTTAAAGGAAAGATATAAACTTTTAGATGAAGATAAAAGTGAGATTATGGGAGAGATCCTTGAAAAAGTAGCTTTTAGATGTAAAATGTTCAACAAAGGTGAAGCTTTAAATATTCAACAAGCGGCTTTCACAGTATTAAGAGATTATAGAAACTGTAAACTTGGAAAATTTGGCCTTGATAAATAGTGGAGGAACTCATGAACAAATTTAGTATTGACTTAAATGTACTTGAAGATGTAATTGTAGATTTTTTAAGAGAGGAAGCAGGAAGAGTAGGATTTAAAAAAGTAGTTCTAGGTCTTTCTGGTGGAATAGATTCAGCTCTTGTGGCTTTTCTTGCAGCTAAGGCATTTGGACCTGAAAATGTATTAGGTATTATGATGCCATATAAAAGTTCAAGTAAAGAGAGCGTAGAACATGCAAAATTAGTAATTGAAAAGACAGGAATAAGAAGTAAGACAGTTGAGATAACACCTATGGTGGAAGCTTATTTTGCTATGAATCCTGACATGGATAGCTTAAGAAAAGGAAACAAAATGGCAAGAGAGAGAATGTCAATATTATTTGATCACTCAGCTGCCGAAAGAGCATTGGTTCTTGGTACATCAAATAAAACAGAGGTTCTATTGGGTTACAGTACTCAATTTGGAGATTCAGCTGCTGCACTAGAACCTATTGGAGATCTTTATAAGACAGTAGTATGGGATTTATCAAGACATATGGGAGTACCTAGCGAGCTTATTGATAAAAAGCCTAGTGCTGATCTATGGGAAGGTCAAACAGATGAACAGGATTTAGGATACTCTTATAAAATGGCTGACGAAATTTTATATAGACTTTTAGAAGAGAGAAAGACTCCAGAAGAGATTTCTGAAGAAGGTTTTGATATAGCACTTATCAAAAAAATAATCAAAAGAGTAAAAATGATGCAATATAAAAGAGTTATGCCAGTAACTGCAAAGGTTACAGACAGGACTCCAGGTCTAGATTTTAAATATCCGAGAGACTGGGGCGTGTAATATTTTAAATGAAAGGGTTGGATGATATGGCACATGAAGAGCAACTAAAAGAGAATTTAAATGAGATTCAGACAGAAAAAGATAGAATAAAAGGGCTATTAGGAGAAGTAGGAAATAAAAATAATACTCAACACAGAATAGTGAGTTTAATATTTGCACTATTAATTGTTGTGCTTCTTGTTTTAGGAGTGGCTCTTCAGAAAATCAGTTTATATTTAACATTAGAAATTGTTGCAATAGTAGGATTATTTAAAGTTATATGGATGTTTTATGAGTTTCAAAGATCTATGCATTTTCAATTCTGGATACTGAACTCACTAGAATTTAGAATAAATGACGTAGATAAAAGAATGAAGAAAATAGAAAAAATGCTTAAGGAAGAAAAAGCAACGGTTGAAAAAGCCCTGGGAACAAATTTGATTGAGGACAAACCTCAAGAACCTGAGGGAGAAGTAAAAGAGGAAACTCAACCGGGTCAAGAAGAAAAGTAACACAATTTTGTAATACTGCAGTGCTTCAAGACAAGAATATTCTTGTCTTGTTTTATATATTAGGAAATTATAATTTGAATAATAAGATAGAAAGTAGCTGAGAAATAGAA
>NZ_JADRHM010000049.1 GCF_018205345.1 Fusobacterium sp. DD2 | reverse complement strand
AAAAAATATATACAAAAAGGCTGTTACTAAATGTAACAGCCTCTTTAATCTAATTTTCTATAATTTTTTAATCTTACTATTAATCTCTAAGTGCCAAAGGCATTAAGATATAGATATAGTTATCATTATTAACTTCTCTCACTTCAAACATTGATGAAGAGTTTGAACCATTTATAATGACATTTTTAGAGATGTTTTCAATATAATCAGTTAAGAACCTACAGTTTAATGAAGCTTTAAAATCTCCACCATTTTTTATCATATTAACCTTTTGGTTAATTTTAGCTCTTCCAGAAAAAGCATTTATAAGAAGAGTATTTCCTTTAAAATCAAAGATAGCACCAAATTTAGCATCGATACTTGTCTTAGCAACAGTCATAACTCTTTTTAAAGCACTTTTTAATTCATCATTGTTAAATTCCATGCTTTTATCAAATGATGAGATTCTTAAAATTGTTTTAAAGTCTGGATATTGTAGAGCTATTGTTTTACTTGAGAAATATGAATCTTCCCAAGTTACTAATAATATATCTCCCTGGTATCCCACTGTAATCTCTTTATCATACTCTTTTAGCAGCTTACAGATGATGTTTACAGTTTCCATTGGAATTGAGATTTCTTTGTGCTCTATACATGGAATAGGCTCTCTTAAAAACAGTAGTCTGTATGAATCTGTTGACGCAAGATCTAATTCATCATTTTTAAATACAGCTCTTACACAGTTAATTTGAAGATTATCTGCTGATTGAGAAGCAGCAAATTTAGATTTTTCTAAAAGTTGTACTAAACGATTACCTTTTATTTTTAAAAGAGGTTGTATAACCATCTCATTTATAACAGGGAATCCTTCACCATCTAAAATTGAAAACTCTGCTTGATGAACATTGATAAATCCATCTTTTAGTGTGAAATTAATTGTCTCTTCATCAAGAAGTTTAACATACTCAAGTAAAAGAGCATGCTTAATTACTATTTCTCCTTCTACTTCTACATTTGCATCGATTTTTTTAATAAGTTCAACTTCTAAGTTAGTTCCTATAAAAGTTACACTGTTTTCTTTTGCAACTATTTTTAGACCTGAAATTACAGGTTTTATAGGATTCTCTTTTAATATATTAGTATATTCAGAGAGAATAGAAATCAACTTTTCTCTTTCAATTGAAAATTTCATTTTTTTCCTCCATACTATTCAGAAATTAATATTTCTTGCCAATATTTGTTTTGTAAATCAAGTGTTGAATGAATATCTTTTAAAACCTGAGTATTTTTTAAATCTGAAATTTCATATAAAGGTTTAACTTTCATAAGTTCTCTTGCTGGAACGTTAATTGATGGTGTCTCAAGAATATCTGCAAGACGTGCATAGACATCAGGTCTTAAGATGAAATCAATAAACTTATATGCTGCCTCTTTGTGAGGTGCATCTTTTAAAATTACAAAAGAATCAACATAAGCTGTTCCACCTTTTTCAGGAATTATAAGTTCAACATTTTCTCTTTCCTGTTCGTCAAGCTCTCTGAAAATGTTATCTGGATATCCCTGAATAACCCAGAAATCTCCACTTGCAAATCCTTTTCCAAATGATTCAGAATCAAATTTAGCAATATTCTTTTTCCATCCTTTAATCATGTCAGCTGCTTGAGCTATTGCCTTTTCATCATTTACAGTTTGAGGATAGTCAAGCATTCCAAGAGCAGAAGTCATAACCTCTCTCATATCGTCTAAAAGAGTCATTCTACCTTTTAAATCACTTCTATTGTATATAGAATAGTTTCTTGGAAAATCTTTTACATATTTCTTATTAACAGCAATTATAGTTGCTCCCATTACATATGGAACTTCATAATCATTGTGAGGATCAAAATATTGAAGCTTTTCAAGTGCCATAGGATCTAAGTTTTTAAGACCAGGAAGTTTTTCCTTATCAAGTTTGTCAATCATACCTTCCTTCATCATTATTTCTACATAGTCTGCAGAGGGCACTACAATATCATATCCTCTTCCCCCAGCTTTTAATTTTGTAAACATCTCTTCATTTGAAGAATAAATATCTTCGATAACCTTGATACCTGTTTCTTTTTGAAATTCATCATAAATCTCTTTTGGGATATAGTCAGCCCATCCATAAAGATACAGTACATTCTGATTATCATCTTTTGAACCGCATCCTAGTAATAAAAAAATCATAGCGATTGCAGTTAATATTTTTTTCATTTACCAACCTCCAATTCTTTAATATCTGCCTCTATTCTAATATGAATTATACTTTAAGTCAATGGATTATTGTCCTTTAAGATACCTTCAATATCGTCTAAAATCTGCAAAATATCTGATTTAATTTTACTGTTTTTAGACTTAGTTTTAAAAATAAGTGAATCAAGATAGACAAGACATTTGAAAATAGGGTATATTTCAGATTCAAATGTCATACCTAATTTAGAAGCAGCTCTAAATGATTTCATTATTTTTATAAAGAAAGCTTCTTTATATTCCTCTTTATCAGTAGCAAAAATCTCTTTGATTGTTGCTGAAAGTTCTTCTAATTGAGGAGTACTTAAAGAGAGATCACTAAGTTCATTTAAAATTACAGATGCATATGGATAATTTCCCAATGCAACAGCTTTAAATAATCTAAATAGCTGTATTTTAGTATCTGAAGTTAGACTTTCTAAAGTATTACAGTCTAAGTAGTATATCTTACCCTCTTCACTGTAGAGAAGGTTTCCTGAATGTAAATTATTATAAAATACTCCTATTTTAAGCATAAAAAATAGTTGTGCTTTTACAAGTTTTAACACATCTTCATATTTAAGTTTGTTAAATTGAAGCATCTCATAAAAATATGTTCCATATGTATATTCACTGACAACCATGTTTTCTGAAGACATATAAGCATAGATTTTAGGAAATCTTACATCTTCAAGATGGAGAATTTCCTTATATGCATTAAGATACTCATTAAGGCTATTGGTATAGTTAATTTCATTAGATAGTGAAGCCTTTTGAGCACTATTTTTTTCAACTTCTTCCAGAATTTCACGTATTTTATACTCCTGTACCCATGGATGAAAAAATGCTATATATTTTAATTTATTTTGTAAGGCATTGACCTTTTTAAAATAATTATTTTTAGCTGTTGGGTTTACTGCTTTTATAGATATTTCAACACCGCTCTTAAGACAGGCTTTAAAGGTGTAATTTATGTCTGAATACATATATGGATAGTTGTCATAATACTCCATAAGAGAAAAAAGCGGATCAAACTTTGGAACCAGGTTTAAAAGATGTTTTTCAGCTTTTTCTATAGATGGAGTTTGAAATTCAGCAAGATAGAGACATTTATCAATAGGTAAAAGATCAAATCTTGTTGAATATTCCTGAGCAATTCTTATTCCAAGTCGTCCTAATTCTACACCACAATCAAGATCTGAAATATCGTTGCTTTTAAAACTCTTTATAAATTTTACAAATTTTGATGAAAGCATTTTGCTGTCTCCTTTATAAATAATTCTTTACCTAAATTATAATACATAAAGTATAATGTGTAAATAGAGGGATATTATGGTATTATATATATAAGCAAAAATATGTTATAATTAAGAAAAAAATATGTATTGGAGGATCAAGTGGAACATATTAACAGTCCTGAAAATGGGACAGTAAAAAAAATAAAAAAACTTAAATTAAAAAAATATAGAGAAGAGAGCAGACAATTTTTGGCAGAGGGACATAAGTTTCTTGATTTTGAGTATAAGCCTGAGATGATAATTGTAAGAGAGGATATTTTAAATCAGAAATTTATAATGGATAAACTTGAAAAATTTGACTGCAGAAAGATTTCTCTTGATGATAGACTGTTTAATCAGTTGAGTTCTCAGGAGAATTCACAGGGAGTTATTCTTGTGTATCCTTATTGCAACTCTTCTTTAAATGATATTCATAAAGATGTGATAGTACTTGATAAGGTACAGGATCCTGGAAATCTTGGAACTATTATTAGAGTAGCAGATGCAGCGGGATTTAAGGATATTATTTTAAGTAAAGGTAGCTGTGACTGCTATAATGAAAAGGTAGTAAGAAGCAGTATGGGTTCAATATTTAATATGAATTTAGTCTACCTTGAAGAAAATGAAGTGATAGATAATTTAAAAAATAAAGGTTATAAATTTATTGTAACAGCATTAAAAGAAAATTCTGTTCCTTATACTGAGATGAAACTTGCTGAAAAAAATGCTATTATTTTTGGAAGTGAAGGAAATGGAGTATCTGACAGATTTTTAGAAGTTGCAGATGAAACAGTTATTATACCTATATATGGAAGTGCAGAATCACTAAATGTAGCTATTGCTTCTGGAATAGTTATATATAAAGTAAGAGAACTTGTAAATAAAAAATAAAAAGAAATAATAAAGAAGAGGTTTAGAGTATGGACAGATTTAAAGAACTAGGGGAAAAAGAACTTTTTAAAAACGCACATATTACTGTGTATTCAAGAAAATTACAATTGCCAAATGAGAAAGTTGTAGATTGGACATTTACAGGGAAACAGGATGCAGTAGGAGTAGTAGCAGTACTAGAAGGAGATAATATCCTTCTTGTAAAACAGTATAGACCAGCTGTGAGAGAGGTAACTGTTGAGATACCTGCAGGTCTTGTAGAAAAGGGTGAAGACCCAAGTGTTGCTGCTATAAGAGAACTTGAAGAGGAGACAGGGTACAAAGCTCTCAATTTAGAGAAAATCTGTGATTATTATATGAGTCCTGGAGTAAGTGAAGGAAGATTCCATCTATACTACAGTGATAAGTTAATAAAAACAGAACAGAATCTTGATGAAGATGAATTTTTAGAAGTTGAGGAAGTGGCATTAAAAGATGTAAATATGTCAGAGCTTTCTGATGCAAAATCAATTTTGGCAGTTGAGTATGCAAAGAGAAAGAGGAATATAGAATGAGAATGACTTTAAAAAAGTCTGGATTATTACTATTTACCCTGTTATTATTTCTTTTTAGTGGGTGTTCATCAACACCACCTATTAATCGAAGAGAGAAAATCTCTAAATATTTTACAATGGGTGAGGCTGTAAATAGCAGTATTGCAAAAAGAAGAGGAATTGCTAATGTTCCAAATGGAAGAGAGCAGATGAATATAAGATATACAGCACAAAGACTCGATGAAGTAAGAAGGATACTTGGAAGACCTGTTATAGTAACCAGCTGGTATAGAAGTAGACAGCTTAACAGAGCAGTTGGAGGATCTAGAACCTCTGCACATAGAGAGGGGCTTGCTGCTGATATTATGCTTAAAAAAGGAAGATTGGGAAGACTTGAATTTGAAAAAGTTAGAAAAAGAATGAGCAGTTATGACCAGTTGATATACTATCCTTATAGAGGTCATCTTCACGTGGGATTTAGAAGAAACAGATTTAAAGATAGAAGAGAAGCAATGATAAAAAGATAGGAGAAATAATGAACAAAACTGTAGAAGAGATTCTAAAACAGGATGATTATACAAGAGATGATTTGATAACTCTTATGAAAATTGATAATCAAGAAGATTTGAATCGTCTTTTTAAAAAGGCCTATGAGATAAAGGCAAAATATGTAGGAAGAAAAGTTTATTACAGAGGACTTATTGAGATAAGTAATAAATGTATTAAAAATTGTAAATATTGTGGGATAAGAAGAGATAATACTCATGTTGAAAGATTTGATATGACAAGAGATGAGGTCCTAGAGGCAGCAAAATGGATATATGAGCATAATTATGGATCACTGGCTCTACAATCTGGTGAAAGACAGGATGAGGAATTTGTAAGTTATATTGAAGATCTTTTAAGAGAGATTAAGAGACTTTCCAATGGTAAGCTTGGAATAACTTTATCTTTGGGAGAGCAGAGCTATGAAACCTATAAAAGATGGTTTGATGCAGGTGGACATAGATATCTTCTGAGAATAGAGACAACAAATGAGAAGCTATTTAAAAAACTACATCCTCAGGATAACCATCATACTTACGAAGTTAGAAAAAGATGCCTGGAGGATTTAAGGGATATTGGTTATCAGGTAGGAACTGGAGTAATGATTGGGCTTCCAGGTCAAAGTGAAGAGGATCTTGTTGATGATATTATATTTTATAAGAATATGAAAATAGATATGATAGGTATGGGTCCTTACATATTGCATCATGAGACTCCTTTAGGTCAGGAGTGGAAAGACAAGGTAATCTCTGAGGAGAAAAGAGTAGAACTTGGTCTTAAAATGATAGCAATAACAAGAATATACCTTAAAAATGTTAATATTGCAGCTACTACAGCTCTTCAGGGACTTGATCCAAAAGGAAGAGAAAAAGGTCTTCTTGCAGGGGCTAATATTTTAATGCCTACTGCAACAGCACAACAGCATAAAAATAAATATTTATTATATGATAATAAACCTGGAATTGAAGATAGTGTAGAACAGTGTCAGCAAAGTATGGATGAAAAAGTTTTATCTATTGGAGACAAAATTATGTATGGTGAATGGGGAGATTCTCCATATTTCAAAAGCAAAAAAAGTAAATAAAATTAAATGTCTTTTTATTGTAACATGGATGACATACAGAAATGTTATATTTAATGCATACTAAATCTTTCCCCAAGATATTTTATATAGATATAACAAACAAAAAAGATCAGTGTGAGACTGGTCTTTTTTTTGTATCTAAAAATATTTTGAAATTAACCTATCTAACCCTTATATTTATTTACTTTTCAACACTTTAGAAAATATATAAATCCCAAAGAAAAAAATTTAATTATAAATATAATTAGATATTACTTAACAAAAAATAAATTGTGGTGTACAATGAAATTATAGAAAAAAACAAAAAAATATTTTTTTCAAAAAATTAAATTGTATTAAACTTTTTGTTTTTTTGGTCAGCACTTTTTAATGTGGTGTAAAATTGTATAGAATATAGATTTAATTTTAAGATATTTTTTGTTATAATATGCAAGGGGAATTAAAATGAGACAAATAAGAAAATTAATTATTTTATTTATTATATTGTTAATATGGAGTGTAGGTTCATATTTTCAATTGTGGAATAGTTATATAATTCCCAGTCCTAAAAGAGTGTTTTATGCTTTTGTTATGCTTCTTGAAAATGGAAAGTTATTAGGAAGTATGGGAGTGAGTTTGAAAAGAGTTTTTATTGGATTTTTAATATCATCTGGAATAGCTCTTCCAATGGGAATTATTTTTGGACTTTATAATACTGTCTATGAGTATTTTAAATATATACTGGAGTTTTTAAGGCATACTCCACCACTTGCTATGGTTCCAATGATTATATTGTGGTTTGGAATAGGAGAGGTATCTAAAATAGTTATTATAGTTCTGGCATCATTTTTTCCTATATTTTTAAATACCTTAAAGGGAATAAGGGATTGTAACAAAGAGTATATAGAAGTTGGAGAAGTTTTCGGTCTGTCTCACTATGAGATATTTAAAAAGATTATTTTTCCAAATGCAATACCAGATGTGCTTTTAGGATTAAAATTAGGAATAGGATATAGCTGGAGAGCCATTATAGCAGCAGAACTTATAGCATCTTCAGCTGGAATAGGATATCTTATTCTTGATGCTCAACAGATTTCTCGTTCAGATATAGTTGTTGTAGGAATAATATCAATAGGTGTTCTTGGAATTATAACTGATTTCTGTTTTTCTTCTTTTATGAAGGGTTATCTAAAAAATAGGGAAGGTAAGATAGATGAAAGATATTTATAGAATAAAAAATCTCCATAAAACATATAATTTTGACAACAGAACAAAAAAAGTTTTTGCAGATTTGAGCCTAGATATAGATAATAAAGAGATTACTGTTCTTGTTGGAAAAAGTGGATGTGGAAAAACAACTCTTTTAAGAATGATAGCAGACCTTGAGAAGATAGATAGTGGAAGTATTGATTTTTATAATAATCAGGGGATAGAGGAAAAACCAAAAGTAGGTTTTGTATTTCAAGACAGCAGACTTTTTCCCTGGCTCAATGTATTGAAAAATATTGAGATTCATGGGAGAAAAGGGGATAAATATTTAAAAATGGTAGCCCTTGAAGGATATAAGAATGCTTATCCTAAGCAGCTATCTGGTGGAATGGCCCAAAGAGTAGCAATAGCTAGAGCACTTGCTTATGAACCTGATACTCTTTTAATGGATGAACCTTTCTCAGCTCTTGATTATTTTACGAGAAATCAATTATTAAAAGAGATTTTAAAGATTCATATGGATACTGGAATTGGAATTATTTTTGTAACTCATAATATAGATGAAGCACTGATGTTAGGAAAAAAAATAGTAGTTATAAAAAATAGTAGTGTGAAAGAGTATAAAGTATCTGATAAATATCCTCGTAATACTGATAGTGAGGAATTAAAATTGTTAAGAAAAGAAATTTTACATGATATAGAAAATTAGGAGGCAAAAAATGTTAAAAAAAGTTTTATTGGGAGTTATTACAATAATGGCTCTATTACTAGTTGGTTGTGGGAAAAAGGATAAGGTTGAAAATCTAAATCTTACTTATGTAAAATCACCACTTAACATTCCATCAATTCTTGAAAAGAATCTTAAGATGTTTGACAAAGAATTTGAAAAAGATGGAATAAAGGTTAACTTTTATGAGCTTACTACAGGGCCTGAACAGACAAATGCACTTGTAGCTGGAGAACTTGATATTTTACATGCATTAGGAGGAACATCTGCTATAATTGCTGCTTCTAATGGAGTAGGACTCAAGATAGTAAATGTTTACAGTAGATCTCCAAAAGGATTTATGATTTTAACTAAAAATCCAGAGATAAAAACTCCTGAAGATTTAGTTGGAAAAAAAGTAGGAGGACCTAAAGGAACAATACTTCATCAGGTATTAGTTGGATATCTTGCTAAAGATGGTTTGAAAGAAAGCGATGTACAATTTATAAATATGAGACTTCCTGAAGCTATTGCAGCTCTTGAAAGTGGAAATGTAGATGCAGCACTTTTAGCTGGACCAGTAGCACTTAAAGCAATAAAAAATGGAGCTACAGTTGTTACAAATGGAGAGGGAATTACTCAGGGGCTTATAGTTACTGCAGTAAGTAATAAATTCTATAAAGAACATCCAGAACTTGTAAAGAGATTTGAAAAAACAAATGAAGAAGCAGTAAAATATATAAAGGATCATTTTGATGAAACAGTTGCAATTACTGCAAAAGATACTGGATTGACTTCAGATCAGGTGTTGGAATTATATCCATTATATGATTTTAATACTGAAATCACACCTGCAGATATAAAGGATTTGGAAGATACTCAGGAATTCCTTATAAAGAACGGAATGCAGGAGCATAGAATCAATATTTCAGATATAATAGCTAAATAGTGATATGATGAAAAGAAAAGGAAATATTAAAAGAATAAAGATAAAAATTGTTATTTTAGCAGTTGCTGTTATAGTTGCTATTATTAAGTATTTTATAGCTGCTTAATTGTTAAAATTAGAAAGTATAATATTAAAGATAAAAAAGAGGCTATGCAAACCTGGTAAAATAGAGATTTGCAATAGCCTTTTTTTATGACGTTTTTATATTACAATTAATTAGAGAATTAATCTACTCTTTCATGGACTTCATCTTTATCTCTTTCACGAAGTTTTCCTTCGCCACTGCAGATAAAATCAGAAGTATATTTTTGATAAACAGCTTTATTATCTCCCCATAATCCAGCAAGACCTTTTTGCCCTCCACCATATACTGGTTCTTTAGCACCATCTATCTCTTTGATAACATATTTATTGAACCAAGATTCTAATTTATTTCTCATTTCTAGAAGCTTTTCTTCATATTCAGGATTATCAACAAGATTTAATTTTTCATCTTTATCATTAGCAAGATTATAAAGCTCATGTGGTCCAAATGGATATCTGTGAATATATTTCCAATTTTTATTTCTAATCATTCTTGTAGGTCCATACTCATCAAAAACAACTACATCATTATTAGTTTCAGGCTCTTTAGCAGTTAAAACTTTATAGAAACTTTTTCCTGGAAGATTGATTTTTGGAGTATATTTAATATCTAACATCTCCATAAGTGTTGGGAAAATATCATAGTGGCTGTATAGTCCTTCTAAAACTGTTCCCTTTTTAAATAGAGATGGGTTATAGATTATCATAGGAATTTTAACAGAAGATTCATACATGTTTTGTGGGAAAGTTCCATTACCTTTACCGAAAATTCCATGATGTCCCATATTCATTCCATTATCACTTGTAAAAATTATTACAGTATCTTCTAGCATATTTAGTTCTTTAAGTTTGTCTACTACATTTTTTACCTGTCTATCTACACCGGTAATTGCTCCAAAATATCCCCTAAGAATTTTCTTTCTTTCTTCCTCTGTTCCTTCAAAAGTTTCTCTAATTTTCCAAGGATGGTATTTTTCTCTTGGACAACTTTTAAATTCACAATCTTTGTAGAGATCTAATAGATCAGCTGGATGATTGTTTTCATCCCAAGGAGCATGAGGTGCTGTGTAGTGAAGACTTAAATAGAAAGGAGCATCAGAATCTTTCTGTCTTTCAATAAAGTCAATTCCATATTCAGTTACAGCATCTGTGATATATTTTTTTTCATGAACTAAGGTACCATTCTTATACATAGGTGCATTATAGTATGGTCCCCCACCTTTTTCATGAACGTACCACTCTTTAAATCCCTGTTGTATATGAGCACTGTCTCCTAGATGCCATTTTCCACTTAGGCAGCAGTTATAGCCATTATCAGCTAAAATTTTTACAAAAGTATCTTGTCCTTGTAGATATTGACATGTATCTTTATGATGCTCATCTAACCAGTCGTGTACTCCGTGTTGAGATGGAATTCTTCCAGTAAATATTGAAGCTCTTGCTGGAGAACATACTGGAGAAACACAGAAGAAATTTTCAAATCTAACTCCATTTTCAGCCAAATTATCTAAATTGGGAGAAATAATATCTTTGTTTCCATAACTTCCCAGTGACCAGTATCCCTGGTCATCAGTAATAATAAATACAATATTTTTTTTCATAATTTTATCCTTTCTATTCTTCGGACTTTTTATTTAAATCTTCTTGCTTTTTATTATTTTTACTAATATTTAATAGCATTTCTTTAACGTCTTGAAAACCTTTATATCCTACTGTAATAACTGTAACG
Organism: Fusobacterium sp. DD2; assembly: GCF_018205345.1. NCBI lineage: Bacteria > Fusobacteriati > Fusobacteriota > Fusobacteriia > Fusobacteriales > Fusobacteriaceae > Fusobacterium > Fusobacterium sp. DD2. The sequence continues at coordinate 7,415 of NZ_JADRHM010000049.1, read as the reverse complement.
ATATACCAGATAAGACCTGCAAAGAACAAAAATGACCAAAATATAACCATAGCTTATCGTACCTCCCCTATTTCTTCAACATAATCTTTAAGTTAGAACCAACGATCATAGCAATCCATGCAAATACGAAAGCTGATATTCCAGAATAGTAAGGTCCAATTTTCTTAGCTAATTCCATTGTTGCTGGAATTTGTTGCATTATTAAGAATAGTAATGGAGTAGCAGCTCCGACCACTATCGCTGAATAAGCTCCCCAAGTATTTGCTTTTTTCCAATAACATGCAGCTATTAGAAGAGTTGAAACACTAACTGAATAAATTGAAGCTGTAAGAGTCATATATACCCAAAGGTCTGATTTTAATGGATACCATAATCCATAGAATAATAGAAATAAACCAATTGCAGCAACTAGAAGTTTATTAACTAAAACTTTCTTTCTTTCTGACCATGTACCTTTATGTAATACAGCAATAATGTCATTGTATATAACACTTGCCCATCCTAATAGGTATGAAGAGTCAGTTGACATGTCTGCTGCAAGCATTGCTGCAACAACTATACCAATTAGTCCAGTTGGAAGAACTGCAGCTAAGAATTTAGGCATAGCAGTAATTGGTGCTCCACCTAAAGCCTCTGGTTTCCAGATTGTTAAAGCAGCTAATCCCCAAGTTACAGGAATTAATGAACGAACAATATAGAAAAAGCTTGTTTTAGTATACATTTTTTTAGCAACAGTTGAGTCTTTACAAGAAAGAACTCTTGCAATCATAGTTTGCCATGTAAGTACAGTTGCTGAAACTGTTAAGAATGTATAAGCAACATATTGCCAACCAAGTTTTTCATTGATAAATGGGTTAAATCCTGCAGCACCATAAGTATCAGTAACAGCATTGATGATAGTTCCCCATCCAATGTTATAAACTATATAAATTGTTACTATGATCATTCCAGCACTCATAAGTATAAATTGTAAGAAGTCAGTAACAAGTACTGATATCATTCCACCTAATACAGTATAAAGGGCAACTACAATTAGTAATATAGTCATAGTAATTTCAAGATAATCTGGATTAAGTCCTACAACTGATACTAGGAATTCTCCTCCAGTTCTTAAGAAAACACCAGTATTTAAAAGACCTCCAACTACAATGATAACACCAGCAGCCCATCTAACTCTAGGACTGTATTTCTTTTCAAAGAATTCTGGCAACGTCATCGCATTTGCGTCCCTCAGCGGTTTGATACAGAATCCTGTCTTACCAACTAAAAACATTGATGTACAAAGCAATAAACCAACCATTGCACCAGAGAAACCATAACGATATCCCAATTGTGCAGCAGCCATACAAGTAACAATACCAAATTCAGTAGCAGCAAGCGAAGCCATACCTGCGTATAGATTTACCTCTCTTCCTGCAACAAGATAGTCTTCAACGTTTCCTACATATTTACGTAAAGACAATCCAACTAATAAGCTGATTAAAATATAAACTCCTACAATTCCACCATCTAAAAACCATGAAAAATGCATATTAACCTCCCCTTTCTTTTTAAATTTGAAATAAATTCAAAGTTTTTAATATGTTGTTTTATTAATTAATGAAAAATTAATAACAGATAGTATTGGAACTATTTATTCATTTTTTCAAATGATTTAAATAAGTTTTGCACTGCTAAAATAATAGCTCCTTTAACAATATATGTATTATTGACATTTTCAAGTCGAAGATTGAACTTATCAGGTCTGAAAAGACTTGAATATATTATTCTTCTCTTTATCTCACGCCATAAGAAGTCTTCTACTTTACTTATTTTTCCATATATTATTATTTCATCTGGGTCAATAAGAAGTGATATCCACAATATCAAATGAAGTAATACAGGAACTAAGTCTAAAATTACATCTTTAAATGGTTGGATATTATTGTTGGCTTTTTCAATGATCTCTTCATAAGTATATTTCTTATGAGTTATATCAAAGATTTTATTCTCTATACCCCAGTCGCTTAAAATGGTTTCTATACACCCTTTATTTCCACAACTACAGATTCGTGAATTAACTGAGAAATCATATTGAATATGCCCTATTTCACCAGCTCTAAAATAGAGTCCTCTGTGTAATTTTCCATCCAGGCATATTCCAGCTTTTATTCCATTGGTAATATTTAAAATAACGAAATTGTTTTTATCTTTAGATTTTCCAAGTTTTTTCTCATGTAAAACCATAAGATTAACACCATTTTCTATTGCAACAGGAACATTATAACGCTCTTGAAGTTCCTCTTTAAGATTTACATTGCTCCAGTTATAAGTAGCTGAATAGATACTTAGCCCTTTTTGAGAATCAACTATTCCGTTCATTCCAACTCCAATAGTGATAATCTTCTCTTTTTTAAATAATTCATCTAAAAATTTAAAAGTTTCCTTAAGTATCTTACTTTCAGGAGTGATATCTATATAGTGATATTCAATTGAAGTGAAATTAATTGTTGATAGTGCTATTAGCACTTTATCTATTCCAAAATAAATCCCAAGAACTTTTCCCATTTGATTATTCAGTTCTAAAAAAGAAGCATTTCGTCCACCAGTTTTCAATAGAGTGCTACTGTTTTCTTTAATAAGTTTTTTATCAGCTAGATATTTTACTTTTTTACTTATAGCAGGTTGGGAAATTCCAAGCTGCTCTCCTAACTCTTTTCTAGTGATAATTCCAAATTGATAAATTAATTCTAAGATTTTAATATCTTTTTTATTCATATCTAACCCCTTTGTTATCATTCGATAATAGTCTATACCATATTATTATAAAAATAAATGTTTTATTTCAAGATATTAGTTGATAAAAGGTGACTTTATTAACTTAGGAATAAAAGGTATCTGCAATGTCACTATTTGCAAGCCTTTTATGCTTTTTTCTTTTATAACTACAATAGTGTACATAAATATAAAAAGTATAAAAAAATGGGAGAAAATAGTTTTAGAGGGCAAAAAAAAGGGAAGAGTGTATAATAATTGATGAAATAAATATGGTATTAATTGACTATATGGTATCATAAGTAATAGAGGAAAGAAAGTTTAGAAGGTAATAAAAAAACTCTATATAAGTATCACTACTATATAGAGTTTTCTTTTATAATTTAATTATTATATATCTTTTATTATTTGCAGAAAAAATTTCCTGTTTTTTCTTATGTATCTTTTCAAATTTTCTGTGTGTGTATCTTTTTATCTGCTTTGGTGGGTAATCTTTATGAAAAAGTCTATGTTCCATAAGTTCAATTGTAGCATTTAATTCTTGGGAATCATCAGTTACCAGATAATCATCGCTTCCTACTGAAAACAATAGATTATAGTAGATAGGATCATTTTTAATTATTTTAAAATTAAAATTCTTCCCTGTTTTTTCAACTAGATACAGTCCCAATGCTGAAGTTCTATCAGACATTATTTTCCCTTCTTTCTTTTAGTTTTATCTGTTTTTTTCTTTCCTGTTGCTTTTGATGCAGCTTTTTTCTTCGTAGATGTCTTTTTAATCTCTACTGGTTTTTTAGCTACAGAATAACCAAATTTTCCTATTGGAGTTTTAGGCACTGGAAAGTATTCTCCATGGGAATATGTAATAAGATTTGCCCATTCAAAGTGAATCTTTTCATTTTCATCTATAAGCTTCTGGTCAATATGTGAGCACATAACCTCTGCTAAAAACAGATCATGGGTTCCTAGAGGAATAATGCTCTTTACCTTACACTCAATATTTACAGGACACTCTTCAATGTAAGGAGAAGATACCTCTTTTCCCTCTTTTAATGTAAAATTCATCTCTTTTATCTTATCTATATCTCTTCCAGAACGAACTCCACAAAAGTCAGTTTCACGAGTTAGACGTCTTGTAGGAAGATTTATAGTGAATTCCATTGTCTCTTTTATATACTCATAAGAAAGTCTTTCAGGCCTTATAGCTATAGAAAGCATAGGTGGTCTGGTACATACAGTACCTGTCCATGCAACAGTAAAAACGTTATCTTTATTTTCTTTATTTCTGCTGGTTACTAATACCACAGGAACTGGATTTAGTACAACACTTCCTTTAAATGTATTTTTACTCATAATTTTTCTCCTTTAAAAAAATTTCAGATTAATTATATCATTTTTTGAAAAATGTTACAAATATAATTAGTCTAGTATTGCTTAAATTATAAACATTTGGTATAATTGCAGTATAGGACTGGGAAAGGTGATTCTATGAATAACTATGTTATTTTGAAAGGTAAAAAAGACAGACTGGTAATTCACTTAAATAATGAAGTGGATTTTTTGACGTTGAGGGACAGTCTGGTTGATAAAATCAAGGAAGCAAGAAATTTTATTGGTAATGGTCATATGGCAATAGAATTTGCAAATAGAAAACTCAGTGAATTGGAAGAAAATGTGTTAATCGACCTGATAAAGAGTAATTGCGATCTGAATATAACATATGTTTTTTCTGAAAAAAGTACTGGAGAGACAGAGAAAATAAAATTTATAAAGTCTATTTCAGAAGAGGGATTTACAAAATTCCACAGAGGAACACTGCGTTCTGGAACAAAGTTGGAATATAATGGAAATATTGTTGTATTAGGTGATGTAAATCCAGGTGCTTTAATAAGAGCAAAAGGTAATGTCATTGTATTAGGTTTTTTAAATGGTACTGTTTATGCAGGACTTGATGGAGATAAAAATGCTTTTATAGGAGCTACGTATATGAACCCTGTCCAGATGGTTATAGGTCATATAATAGCACCCCCTATGCAGAAAAAAATCTTGGATACAAACAGAGTTGACAGAACTAGCGGTTTTAAAATAGCTTTTATCAGAGACAAAGAGATTCAGATTGAGGATTTCAGTTCTCGGATTTTAAATGACTAAATTTTAGAGATTGGGAGTGGAGAGATATGGCAAAGGTGATAGTTGTAACATCTGGAAAAGGTGGAGTTGGAAAAACTACTACTACATCAAACATCGGTGTAGGTCTTGCTTTAAAAGGTAAAAAAGTCTTACTTATAGATACAGATATCGGTCTTAGAAACCTTGATGTTGTAATGGGACTTGAAAATAGAATAGTATATGATTTGGTTGATGTAATTGAAGAAAGATGTAGAATACCTCAGGCATTAATAAAGGATAAAAGGTGTTCAAATCTTTGTTTACTTCCAGCAGCTCAAATAAGAGATAAGAATGACATTAATCCAGAACAGATGAAAAAACTTATAGACAAATTAAGAAAAGATTTTGATTATATAATTATAGACTGCCCAGCAGGAATAGAACAAGGATTTAAAAATGCTATTGCAGCTGCAGATGAAGCAATAGTTGTTACGACTCCTGAGATTTCTGCTACAAGAGATGCAGACAGAATAATTGGGCTTTTGGAAGCAAATGAGATTAAAAATCCAAAACTTATAGTTAATCGTATAAAAATGGATATGGTCAAAGCTGGTAATATGTTAGGTGTAAATGATATGTTAGAAGTTTTAGCAATAGAGTTATTAGGAGTAGTTCCTGATGATGAAAACATAGTTATCTCTACTAATAAAGGGGAACCTATAGTATATAAGGGAGATTCATTGGCAGCTCAAGCTTATAAAAACATAGTTGAAAGAATTGATGGTAAAAATGTACCATTCTTAAATCTTGATGTTAAATTGAGCTTTTTTGACAAGTTGAAATTAGTATTTGGGAAGTAGGTGAAATCGTGGGTATATTTAGTTTCTTTAATAAAGATTCCAACAAATCAAAAAATATTGCAAAAGATAGATTGAAACTGGTTTTAATTCATGATAGAGCCATGCTTTCTTCAGGAATGTTAGAGCAGATGAAAGATGAGTTAATTGAAGTCATATCAAAGTATGTTGAGATTGATAGAAATGAGCTTAATATTGATATTGCTCAAAGTCCTGATAATAATAGAAGAACAACATTGATAGCAAATATTCCATTAAGACCTAGGAAATGATTTACACAAGGTAGTTTTAGCAAAGGAAGGTATCAATGGAGAAACAATATGAACAATTGAAAAATGAGGTTGGAGAGATTTTCTTCGACGTCAGAGATATTATTTTTAATATGCCAGAGGTAGATAAAAATAAGATTGAAATGAATCTGAAAATAATTCAGGCAGTTATTATGAGATTCATTAGAATGGTGATCTATAAAAGACATAAAGGAATTTTATGTACTTCACCAAATGAAATAATAAGATATGCAACAAATGGTTTTTTAACTCATATTCCACAGGAAGATGGGCAGGATAGGGAAAAAATAAGAGGTTACGTGGATAGATTGCAGATGTTGTTAAAAATTGAAAAAATGAATAAAGCAGACAAAACACTTTCTTGATATTTAGGAAAGTGTTTTTTATTTTCTGTTTCTAACAAAAATATATATAAATTATTTGACATACAAAATAAAAGAATGTATAATTATTTTATCAAAGTAAGAGGGAGTGATAAAATATGAAAACTGCAATATTCTTTGGAAGTGAAACTGGTGCAACAGAAGGAGTTGCTAATAAAGTAGGACAATTATTAGGAGCAGATGTTTTTCCAGCAGGAGATATATCAAAAGCATCAGGATATGATTTTGTTATACTTGCAAGTTCAACATGGGGAATGGGGGATTTAGCAAGTGAGTGGGAAGCTTCTATTGATACTCTTAAGGAAACAAATCTTAGCGGAAAAAAAGTTGGATTTATAGGACTTGGGGATCAGGAAGGATTCGGAGATACATTTGTAGATGCAATAGGAATTCTATATGATGCTGTAAAAGATATGGGTATTACAGTTGTTGGAAAGATATCAACAGAGGGTTATTCATATGGAGATTCAAAAGCAGTAATTGATGGAGAGTTTATAGGTCTTGTAATCGATGAAAATAATCAAAGTGAACTTACAGATGAGAGAATCCAAAAATGGGTTGAGAAGGTAAAATAATATGAGTGAACAAAAGAGAAATGAATTAGGTGTCTTTTTCCATATGATGTATGAACTTAATAAAGGACTTAGAAACCTCGCTCTTTTAACTACTACAAAAGAAAATTTTGAGATGATTAAGGAAAGGCTTATAAAATGTCATTATGAATATATTGTAGAAGAGTTAAAATCCGGGTTTGTAAATGTATTCTTTGGAAATAGTGACAGTATTGAAGTATTAAGAAAATTTAATAAAAAATCTCTTAGAGATTTTACAGATGAAGAGGATTTTATCCTGGGAGTTTTATTGGGATATAATGTAGAACAGCAATGTAAGAGATATATAAGCAGAAAAAAAGTTAGTTAGAAATAAAAGTGGCCAAAGTGACAAAATGATGGCCACTTTTATTCTATATATTAGGAAATTATAATTTGAATAATAAGATAGAAAGTAGCTGAGAAATAGAA
>NZ_JADRHM010000048.1 GCF_018205345.1 Fusobacterium sp. DD2 | reverse complement strand
TTTAGAAATGCAACGGCCCTTTTTATATGGCATTATATATTTTTTATCCCAATAGCATCTAATATTCTTCTTAAAAAAATTTTTTGAGACTTACTCTTTCGAATCTCTATATTATTTATTATCTTGTAGGGAATATCAACAGTAATCTTTTCAAAATATTCAGCACCAACTAATTTTTTTAGTTTTTCTAAATATTCCTGCAGATTATAATTTCTATCTTTCATAGTATGACAATCACTAGCTACTACCTCTATGTAATGATTTGTAAGAAGATACTCAGTTTCTTGTTCATAACTAGCAATCTCTCTAATATTCATTTGCAAAATTATTCCCATATTATAAATTTCTATTTTTTGTTTTAAAGAAAAATTAGTATACCTCTCAACATGTGCCAGAACAGGTAAATATCCATATTTTTTTAATTTTTTTAAAAAGTTTTTACAATATTTATACTCAGTCCCTGGATCCAACTCTACAAGAATATATTTGCCATTATTTATAGTATTAACTTTCTTAAGGTTTGATAAAGTAGCATGATGGACAACTACCTCATTTCCTTTATAAAGATTTATAGAAATATTTTCATCCTTTACTCTTTTCTCCAAGCACTTAAAATTTTCACTATAGTTTTCATTCTCAATTATTCCTGGATAAAAATGGGAACTACACACAATATCAGTGTATCCAATCTTTTCAGCTTCCCTCAGAAGTTTTATTGATTCTTCAACTTCAGCCGGTCCAGCATCTAATCCAAATAATATATGTGAATGGATATCAATCATAAAAAAACCTCACTATTTCATAATATAAAGCTCAAATACAGTTCCAGATTTTTCAACAGATTTCACAGTTATTTTTCCTCCGCACTGTTCTACAATACTTTTAACTATTGCAAGTCCCAAACCAGTTCCTCCTAGGTTACTTGTTCTTGCCTTATCCACTCTATAAAATCTGTCAAATATCTTATACTGCTCATCAATTGGTATTCCAATACCGTTATCAGTTACAGTGAATGTATATCTGTCCTCTAACTCTTTAATATCAACCTCAATTATTGGACTGTTTTCATTGTACAATATTCCATTTTCAATAAGGTTTTTCAAAACAGTAATCACTCTTTCTTTATCAATTTTAAGTGTAGTTTTACCATTTTTTAATTCTACATCATAAGAGATGTCGGCGTTTTTATTCTTAACTATCATTTCAAGAGCTGCATTTAGGCTATTTATAAGAGCTGAAGCCTCTACTTCCTCCCTATTTAAAATAGCTGAACTTTCAATTTTTGAGATATTTAAAAAATCAGAAACAATATTTTCAAGTTTTATTACATTCTCTTTTATCACTGTTAAAAATCTCTTTTTCATAGTATCTGGTGCATCTTCCAGAGCAATCAGGTAACCCTTTATATTAGTAAGAGGAGTCTTAAGCTCGTGACTTACATTACTTATAAATGTTCTCTGAACTTCACTTGCCTGTTTTGATGGAGTTATATCTTTTATAGTTAGCAGAACTTCACTGCTAAATTCCAATTTTTTTACAGTAACAGCGAAATACCTTTTTATACTTTGAATATAAACCTCTTCAGATAATTCCGTATTTCCAGCAATACCTTTTTTTATAACATCAATAATCTCTATATATTTAAGAGCCTCAATATACCTGTCTCTTCTATAGTCTATTATCTCATCCAACACGCCATTTTTCACTACAAATCGACCATCTTTATCTATAAGGCCAATAAATATATCTATTGATTCCATAATAAGAGAGAGAGTCTTTCTCTCTTTATCAAGTCTTGAAATATTCTCAAGATTCTTCTTTTGCCATTCTTTCAATACCAGCCAGAATTCGAAAAACCACTTTTCCTCTTTTAAAAAATTGGTATTTCCATTTTCTCCTTTTTCCAGAAAATCCTTCATTTTTCCTATTTTCTTATAAAAATCTCTTTTTATATAGATTTTATAGAACAGGTGAATTGCAAAGTTAAGTATGATAAAAAATCCAATCTGGATAGCAAGAAACTTATGTATCTCACTTTGTACACCTTCATAATCACTGGAAGTTCTGATTACAAACTCCTCTCCGTAGTTATTTTTAAAGGTAGTAGTGTAGTAAGCAAATGTTTCTCCCATTGTCTTACTATGTCTTATATCAAATCCCTCTCCACTTTTTAAGGCTTCCTGAACCTCTTTTCTTTGGAGATGATTATCCATATATTCCTCTCTGGATATATTTTTAGAATCAAATTCTACTTTTCCTTCCCTATTTATAAGAGTAAATCTCAAATCACTATTTTCAAATATATCTTTATATTTTTCATGTGGGTAGTCCTTAGCAAGTAATTTTACAAATATCGTATCCTGTTTCAAAGTCTCTTTAACTCTCTGTGCATAAAGGTCTGATAAAACACTTGAATTTATAAATACAAATATTCCCTCAATTATAAGTATGAGCACAAGAGTTATTATCTCTTTTCTTCTAATTTGTATCCCACTCCTTTTACTGTCTTTATACATTGGGCAAGCTCTGGCATCTTATCTCTCAACTTTGAGATATATACGTCTACAGTTCTATCCCCAGTATAATAATTACTATTCCATACCTTATCCAAGATTCTCTCTCTGGTTATTACAAGACCTAAGTTTTCTATTAAAAGCAACAATAAGTCATACTCCTTTTTAGAGAGTTCAATCTCCTCACTATGATAAAGTACCACATGCCTGCTATCATCTATCTCTATATTTTCAAATCTATATTTTTCCTCTTTAACTTCTCTTGTGTGGCTATTTAATAGTTTTTTCACTCTAAGTACCAGTTCTCTAGGGTCAAATGGTTTTTTCATATAATCATCAGCACCTATTTCCAACCCTTCCAATACATCTTCTATTTCAGTTTTAGCTGTAAGCATGATTATCAACGGATTACCATACTCACTTGATATCCCTTTTACTATTTTTGTAAAATTTGTACCATCAAGATTTGGAAGCATAAGGTCTAATACTACAAGGCTGTGATGCTTTTCTTTTAGAAGTTTAAGTCCTTCCAGACCATCTCCAGCTTTATCCACTTCATACCCAGCATTTGTCAAAAAATAAGCTATGAGTTCCTGTATCTCCTTATCATCTTCCACTACTAAAATATTCATTTCCCTCCACCTCCCTTTCTAATAAATTATACCACAATTGAAATAGCCTACCTAAAAAATTAAGTAGGCCATCTGATTTTTTATCTATTTTACAGGTACAAATCCTTCATCTTTAATTATAGCCTGTCCATCTGGAGATACTGCAAAATCTACAAGATCTTTTACTACTCCATCTCTATCTTTAGTTGTATACCAATAAACCTGTCTAGCTATTGGGTATTTCTTACTTAATACGTTTTCTCTACTTGCTTCAACTCCATCTACTTTTATAGCTTCAACAGAATCATCCATATATCCCATACCTATATATCCAATTGCATACTTATTATTTGCAACTTCCTGTTTAATTGACTGGTTAGATGGCATATAAAGAGTTTTTGGTCCATATTCCTGAGTTCCTTTTGGATTTCCTTCTCTTATTATGTGCTCTTTAAAAAACTCATGAGTTCCTGAAGATGAGTCTCTTGAAAGTACTACTATTGGAGCATCATCTCCACCAACCTCTTTCCAGTTTTTAATCTCTCCTCTAAATATCTTTCCTAAAGTCTTATCATCTATATCTTTTAATGGATTAGATTTATTAGCTATAATTGTAATTCCATCATAACCAACTACTATCTCATCTACATTTATTCCCCTTGCTTTTGCCTGTTCAAACTCTTTGTCCTTCATATTTCTTGAAGCCATAGCTATATCAGTAGTTTTATTGATAAGTGCTGAAATTCCAACTCCTGAACCTCCACCAGTTACAGCTATTCTAGCTCCTTTATGTGTGCTCATATATTTTTCTGCTATTGCCTGTGATGCATTTAATATTGTGTCAGATCCTTTTAACTGTACAACCTTTGATCTTGCCTCTGCTATCTGTCCAAAAGAGATAGTCCCTGCCATTACCAATGCCATAATAAGTGTATTTCTCCAAAATCTTTTCTTCATAATTTCCTCCTAGATTAATAATATAAATTTCTATTCACATCACTACCCTATCATTGCAATGTTAAATAAAGATTAAGCCAGTGTAAAAAACATGTAAATAATTTTTTACACTATCTTTACATTGAATTAATACTCCTTTTACATGGGCAACTTACAATAGGTTGACATAAAAAGAGAAGAAAATTTAAGGAGGAATTATGTTTTCCATTAGAAAGGCAAAAGATACAGGTATGAGATATACTCTGTTTGGAATAGGAATTTCCAATATAGTAATTATATTTCTTATCTTTCTATTTATCTTTTTCAACGGAATCAAGTTCTTTAGAGAATACCCAGTAACAAAATTTATATTTGGAACTAAGTGGATTTCACTGTCTGATTACTTTGGACTCCTTCCACTTTTAGTAGGTTCTTTCTGGGTTACTCTGATAGCACTTTTAATATCGATACCCGTTGGAATATTTACAGCGATTTATATAAGTGAATATGCAACTCCTAAGATGCGTACACTATTTAAAATTACAATAGAAACAATGTCTGCAATTCCATCTGTTGTTCTGGGATTTTTAGGACTATATGTATTATCTGGAATTGTAAAGGATATATTTAATCTGCACAGTGGTCTAACAGCACTCTCTGGAGGAATCATGCTGGCTTTTATGGCAATACCTACAATAGTAAGTATAGCTGATGACTCTCTTGCAGCTCTTGACAAATCTTATAAAGAAGCATCTCTTGCACTGGGAGCAAATAAGCTTGAAACTATAGCAAATGTTCTTCTACCAGCTGCCTTTCCAGGTATATTTGCTGGAATTATGCTGGGATTTGGAAGAATAATAGGAGAGACACTTACAGTTTTGATGATTACTGGTAACTCACCTATTCTTGCTACATCTCCACTTTCCCCAGTAAGAACTCTTACTGCTACAATTGCTGCTGAAATGGGTGAAGTTGTAAATGGAAGTACTCACTACTATGCTCTATTTGCAATAGGTTTAATACTTTTCTTTATAAGTTTTATAACTAACAGTATTGCAGATAGATTTATAAGAAAATCAAGAAGTATGAGTTAGGTGATAAAAGATGTTACTTATTAAAAAGAAAAATGAAAAAATTGCAGAAGTAGTTATTAAAGTAGTTGGACTTATTTCAATACTTCCAGTATTTCTAATTTTGGGATATATCATCTGGAAAGGAATTCCAGCAATCTCATGGAGTTTCCTAAAAGATATGCCTACAGATGGAATGCGTGGTGGAGGTATATATCCAGCAATTATTGGAACTATCTGGTTAACTGTTGGAACTATAATTGTATCTGTACCATTTGGTATCTTAACAGGAATATATCTTGTAGAGTATGCAAAGGATAATCTTTTAACCAGAATTATAAATCTTACTATTATAAATCTGGCTGGTATTCCAAGTATCATATATGGATTATTTGGAATGGCTCTATTTGTAATATTTTTAGGATTTGATGTATCTGTTATTTCAGGTTCGTTGACACTGGGAATCATGTGTCTTCCTGTAATAATAACATCTACAAGAGAATCACTTTTAGCAATTCCTAACAGTTTAAGAGAAGCATCTCTTGCATTGGGAGCTACAAAGTGGGAAACAATAACTAAAATAGTCCTACCTGCAGCTCTCCCTGGTACTCTTACTGGAGTGATACTAAGTATTTCCAGAGCTGCTGGTGAAACTGCTCCAATTATGTTTACAGCAGTTGCATTTTATCTGCCATTTCTACCTGAAACTCCCTGGGATCAGGTAATGGCTCTTCCATATCACTTATTTGTAATATCTACACAGGTACCTAATATGCCTGTTTCATATATGGAAGGAACTCTATTTGTACTTGTTGTAATTACAATCAGCTTCAATTTATTGGGAGCTGCAATAAGATATCGTTTTAATAATAAAAATTAGTTTATATACAGGAGGAAAAAATGAATAATGAAGATGTTAGAATTCTTGTAAAGGATTTCAACTTCTATTATGGTGATTTCCAGGCATTGAAAAATATAAATATGGAAATTGCAAAGAATAAAGTTACAGCACTTATTGGTCCATCTGGTTGTGGTAAATCTACATTTTTAAGGTCTATCAACAGAATGAACGACCTTATTGCTGGTGCCAAATATGAGGGTGAAATCCTATTTGATGGGAAAAATATATTTGATAAATCTTATGATATTGTAGAACTTAGAAAAGATATTGGAATGGTATTTCAAAAACCAAATCCATTTCCTAAGACTATATATGAGAATATTGTATATGCACCAAAGCTTCACGGAGAAAAAAATAAAGCAAAACTAGACGAAATCGTTGAGACCTCACTTAAATCTGTTGCCCTTTGGGATGAAGTAAAAGATAAATTACACAAGTCAGCTCTTGGGCTTTCTGGAGGGCAACAGCAAAGATTATGTATAGCAAGAGCAATATCTGTAAATCCACAGATTCTACTTATGGATGAACCAACTTCTGCTCTTGACCCAATTTCAACTTCAAAGATAGAGGAGTTAATTGGAGAACTTGAAAAAAAATACAGTATTATAATTGTTACTCACAATATGCAACAGGCTTCAAGAATTTCTGAATATACAGGATTTTTCTATCAGGGAGTTTTAGAGGAGTTTGATAAAACAGAGATTATCTTTACAACTCCACATAAAAAGAAAACAGAAGATTATATAACTGGAAAATTTGGATAGGATAGATATAAAACATCATAATTTTAAGGAGGAAAAGATGAGAAATTTACAAGAGAGTATATATGGTTTAACTGAACATTACCTTGAAATGCTGAGAAATGTTCAAAGAGTTTTAGATGTAAATCTGGAAATGCTTAAAAATGAAAAATTTGACGGAGTTCTCTATGGAGAATGTATGGTTGTTGAAGATGTAATAAATGCACTTGAAGTAAAGATAAAAGAGGATGCCATAATTTCAATAGCAAGATTCCAACCTGCTGCTGGAAATTTAAGACTTCTTATTATGATAATAAACAGTGCAAGGCTTTTAGAGAGAATGGGAGATCTGCTTAAAGCAAACTTTGCAATAATAAAAGATATTGAAAAAAAATCTCCTCAGGAAGAAAAATACCTGAAAACAATACTTTATCCTATGGTTTTAAATATTAAACATATTTTTGAAGCCTATATAGAAGCAGTTATCCATAGAGATGAAAAAATACTTTATGGACTTCTTCCTCAGGATGATGAGATAGATGAGATGTCAAACAAAAATATTGTTGAACTTATAAATCTTATGAAAAAATCTACTGACAATGTAGAGGGAGGAACATATCTGGTTCTTCTAAATAAGAAATATGAAAGATTTTCTGACCATGTAATGCACCTGGTTGTAGATTCTGTCTACATTCTTAAAGGAGAAAATTTAAGAAAAAAAGAACTTCTTGAAGAACAGAAAGCTAAAAAATAGCTACCACCGATTTTCACACATATTCTCACACAAAGGGATTCCTGTAATAGAAATATTGCAGGAGTTCTTTTTTATTAGCAACATAAAAGGCAGATACAATGTAATGTACCTGCCTTTTTCTTACTATTTAATTATTTCAACATCTTTACCTTGGCTTAATATCCATCTGTTAATACCATTACCAAAGACTTCTGCCTTGATTATATAGTATCCATCTCCCTCTTCAATTACCTCTGCAGTAGGTATTTTATCAAGAATTGCTTCAAGAGAGTGCCCTGTGTATTTGAATTTTATCTTCTGAAGTCTTCCACCAGTCATAAAGAAAGTTCTTTTTCTAAATTCTCCCTCTTCAAATCTATCTTTATAAAAAACTCTAAAATGTTTAGGAAGAATTTTAAAACTCTCTATTCTGTCTATTCTATATATGGTAGGGAAAATATCATCTTTATTAGCAAAATATTTTTCCTTATCAATATTTACAATATGTGCTAAAAGATAAAAGTAATATTCTGAAAACATAAGACCAACAGGATTTACAACTCTTGTAACAAAAGTTCCATCCATCTTCTTGTACTTTATCTCCATCTGATTATGATTTTTAATAGCATCTCCTATATCCCATAGCCAGTCAATAAAACTTTTCTTATGTTGCAATTCCATATAGTGAAATTTTTCATTATCAATTAATTGAGATACTTTTTTAAAATTTTCATGAGGAATACACTGTTTTAAAAGCTTATCAATAATCCCCATCATCTCATCTTTTAAAAATGCTCTACTGTCCAATAAAATCTTACATACTGCAAGTATTTCACTGTTAGAAAGTTTCTGCATATCCTCATTTTTAAGTACATATCCATTTTCTTTAGGATCGTATTCGATCTCCCCGCTCATATTAAGATTTACCATAAAATTTCTTAAGTCACTTATATCTCTGTGTATGGTTCTTTCACTTACCTCAAATTCCTGAGCCAGATTTTTTCTGTTAACTATTTTATTATTTAGAAGTCTCACATAGATGTCCAAAATTCTCTGGTTTTTCATCTGTCTCCCCCTTTACTCTTTTTATTTATATTATACAGATTTCACGTGACATATAATGTCATTTGAAAAATAAAGGAAAAATCATTTTTTTATTTCATCTAAAAGCTCAACTAAATAATCATCTTCCACCTTAAACCATGACTTTAATTTTTCCATGACTTTCTGTTTTATATTGTCATCAATATATTTTCTACAGCTTCTAAGTGCAAATATCATTGCAACAACATCATCTGAATATCCTACTGGAGTAAAATCAGGTATCAGATCCAGAGGTAAAATAAAGTATCCAAGACATCCTACAATAACCATCTTATCCTTTACTGGAACCTCATCTTTATCTAAAATGTAAAAAAGAAGCAAGGCATAAGCAGTAGTCTTTAAACCTATCTTTTTTGCAATCTCTTTTAGTTTTGTCCAAAATTTACTTTCTGAGAAATATTTAACATATTTTTCTGATTCAATCTTCATTCTCTATCCCCCATTCAACAGTAATCTCTTCAACTTCAAGTATACTCTTATTGTTAGCCTATTGTCAATTCCATTAGCTTAATTACAACAGCTAATTGCATTATTTGTAATTCTATACTATAATAATCAAAAATGGAAGTAAAAAAGGAGGATATATGAATAAAATATTAGTAGCTTATTCAAGTGTCACTGGAAATACCAAAAAAGTAGCAACTGCAATATCAGAAGCACTTGAAGGAAGTCAGTTAAAAGATATTAAAGATGTAGAAACTCTTGATTACGATGTGATAATAGTTGGTGCATGGATTAGAAGAAGCACTGCTGATCCAAAAGCTCTTGCTTTTATAGATACAATAAAGAATAAGAAAACTGCATTTTTCTTT
The DNA here is from genome assembly GCF_018205345.1 of Fusobacterium sp. DD2. Taxonomy (NCBI): domain Bacteria; kingdom Fusobacteriati; phylum Fusobacteriota; class Fusobacteriia; order Fusobacteriales; family Fusobacteriaceae; genus Fusobacterium; species Fusobacterium sp. DD2. The sequence continues at coordinate 9,326 of NZ_JADRHM010000048.1, read as the reverse complement.
ACTTTAGGAGCTTACCCAGACTCAGAATATGCAACACGTTGTATAAAAAATATAACAGAGGCTTTAGAAAAAAATGGAAATGAAGTATTGGGACATTTTCATTGCCATGGAGCCTTATCTGATGCAATTATTCAAAGAGCATTAAAACGTCCAGCTGGTGACCCTCATGGACCTACAGAAGAGAGAATGAAAAGATGGAAAGATGCAAGCACTCACCCTGATGCAACTGACCTTAAAAATGCACAGGAATATTTTTCCAACATTATTAAATAATAAAAAATCCCCTGACAGAAAATCTAATCAGGGGATTTTAACTTATACCAGATAAGTTGTGGCACTAAGTAATTTTTCTACAATATCAAATTGTTTACTGAGTTCTTCATCTTCAAGAGATTGCGAATACAGGAGCTCTTTAGCTTTTTTCAGATACTGTGTAGCTTCTTCTCTTTTATCTATAAGAGCATAACAGTAGGCAAGCTCTAAGTCTGCCCATCCTGTGTATTGTCCGCTTCTTTCTACTTTTAAAAGATTTTCAATAGCTTCATTTATCTCTCCAGCTTTACGCAGATTAGTTCCAAGATGATAATATATCCAATTATCTTCAGGAGAAAGGTCTCTTGCAATTTTTAACTCTTCAATAGCATCTTTTATCTCTCCAAGTTCTGAATAAACATATCCAATCTGACTGTGTATCCATCCATCATTTCTACCTAAGTTGATAGATCTTGTAAAATATTTTAAAGCTTCTTTATACTTTCTCTGTCTTGTTAAACAAAATCCCAGCTCTGAGTTTATAAGGCTACTCTCTTTTATCTCATTTGCCCTCATTAAATACTTCTCAGCTTCTTCATAATTATTAACTTTATCATATAAGAAACCAAGTTCTGTATTTATCCACTCATCATCAACACCCATCTCTTTTACTTTGAGATAGGTTTCAATTGCCTCTTCATACCTATCTTCTCTAAAATAACATGCTCCCAGTTCTGCATAGAGCCATTCATCATCTCTTCCCATATCATGTACTTTAGCAAGATACTCCAGAGCTGATCTGTAATCTCCCATACCATGGTATACAAGTGCTATTTGAGAATATATCCAGATATCGTCTCGACCTAATTTCTCTGCCTGAATAAAATACTCCAAAGCTTTAGAGTAATCCTCTTTTAGCTGATATACTAAGGCAATCTGTGATACAATCCATATATTTTCTTCCTGACCTAAAGCAAGTAAAAGATACCTCAATGCTTCGTCATAATTTCTCAATTCCTTATATATATTTCCAATCTGACCATTTATCCAACAATCATCACGGCCTAAATCCTTTGCCTTCTTAAATTCTTCAAGTGCTTCACTATATCTTTCCAGTCCCATTAGACAAAATCCAAATTCAGCAAATATCCACTCATCATCACGGCCCATATCAATGGCATTTTTCAAGTATTTATAGGCCTCCTGATAATTATTAAGCTGGTCATGCATCCAACCTAAATTAGATTCTGTAAGTATTATCTCATCATCAGTATTGGCATACAACCTAGCCTGCATATAGTTTTCAAGAGCTTTGCCCTTTTCTCCTGACTGCATATACTTTTCAGCCATCTCAATATGAATATTTAAGAGAAAAAACTCAACATCTTCCTCATGTGGATTCAATTCCAGAGATTTTAAAAAATATTTCTCTGCTTCTGGAAGATTATCTAAATAGTAGTAAGAGTAACCCATCCTGTAATTCCAAATAGAATCCTGCTCTCCCTTCTCTCTAATCTTCTCCATTATTTCTATCCCTTTTTGATACTCTTCATTATTATTATATGCCCTTGCCAATCTGCCTAAAATTTCATAATCAAGTTGATCTTCAGGGAGAGAATTTATTTTCTCTATTATCTCTTTATGCTTGTCCTCATTATGTAACTTATCCAATTCCTCCATCAGTTTTTTCATTATATCACCTGCATTTCACTGACTAAAAAAAATAAAAATACTACTCCCTCTTTATATAAGTATACTATATATTTTTTAAGACTCAATAGATAAAGTGTTTTTTATTACACAAAGTTGCCTAAAAATTGACAAACAAAGTATAAAATGGTATTCTCAAGGTAAGATATTAACAAAATAAATATATATATTTTTTAATATTTATATACTTAATTAATAACTCTACACCAATTCTTATCTTTTCGTTTTATTCTTATAGGGGGAGATTTTATGACTACTCTTTTAAATTCAAAATCATCCTACATTATTCTCGCACTTTTTATTACATTAAGTACTAATGCCCTTTCTTTTGACTTTTTTAAAAGAGAGGGAGAACCATATCAGATTGAAGAACAGATTGAACAATTTAATAAACCAGCAGATCATAGATGGCAGTTTGGATATAATATCTTTTTCAATAAATGTCATCATGGAACATATAAAGATAGATATGTAAATATAAGAAGAATCCAAGATCAGGGAAAGATTTTCCACATTTTGCCTAAGGTCAGAAATGACTACGATGTAAGGCTTGTTGGGCTTTCAAAGGTATTTAGACCTGAGAGTGTAAAATTTGGAATTTCAAATCCTGAAATTCCCCAAAGTGGATTTATCCCTATTGGATACTCAAGTGGACAAATTTCAGTTCAAGACTCTGCATATATAAATAAAGATGGTTTATCATCAAAACCGGCACTTTTTGGTCAGCAGGCAATGGAATCCAAAGGTGCTCCTGGTAAGATGGATATATTTATTGATTCAGAAAATAACCAGGTAAATGTTACTACCAAAAATATCAAATTTACTGGTGTACAGGGACGTAATCATCAGGTTGTGTCTGTAACAGAGGAGGATTTTGATATCACAGGGAAACGTCCTAAATATGTATTTGGAAGTACTGCAGGTAATACAATGACAATAGATAATATTGAACTGAATATCACGGGAAATAAGGAGAAAGATCTAAATACTGAGATGATAGACTCATCAATATTTTTTATTACTGACTATCAAAATATTGTCCCTGGAGATGCAACTGGAATCATAGGGGAAAATACAAAGATAAATATTGGTAACAACTCCTCTATCTCTTTTGTTACTGTTGCTGATTCAAACCCTAATACATACAATTCAGGATTTATAAATAATGGTGAAATAGAGGCAACTGGATTTAAAGGTGTAGTGTTTACAGAGGCTTTTGCACGTTATGCTACTACACCTGGAATTACCTTTATACAGAACAATGGAAAATTAAAACTCTCTGGAGAAAGACTCATGGGAATAGGGGAGTTTGCAGTAAAAACATCCTTTGAAAATAATGGTGATTTTATTATAGCTGGAAAAGATAACACAGGTCTTTACTACTATCTCTATAATATGGATAGTGAACTTGTTTTAAACTCACCTATTACAATAACAGGTGACAATGCTACAGGTATAAGAACTTTGGGAAATGCAGGTTTTGCTAAAAAGCCTTCAGACAGAGGTAGTGCAAATCAGAATGCAATGAAGAGTACAGACCAAGATATCTCATCTACTGCAAAATATCAGGTAGGAGATAACAACGAAATCCTTAGACCTGCAAAAATTAAAATAGATATTACAGGAAATGAAAATACAGGATTCATTGCAGCAAATATGCCAAAAATGAATAATATAATACCTACATATAATATGGATATCTATCTGGATGACTATGAGATAAAATCCAAAGGTGGATCAAATAATATGCTCATGTCATATCAAGAAGTGCAGGATGTCCAGCTAAAAAAAGATACAGCTGGTATTCTTGAAATCACCGGTGGAGAAAAAAATACTGCTCTACTTTCATTCTACTCTGACATAACTCATAGTGGAGATATTAAAATCAATGATTCTGACCTGAGTGTTGGAGTTGTTGTAAATGGTGGAAATTTCACAAATAAAGGAGATATAGATATCAGTGGTAAGGGAGTAGTAGGAATTGTAGCATCTAAAAATGCCACAGTTGTAAATGATGGAAACCTCACTCTCAAAGGTGGTTCTACATCTGAGGAGGATTCTACTGGAGCAGCTGGTATGTATGTATCTAAAAATTCAAACTTCACAAACAATGGAACTATTGATATAGATGTATCAGGATTTAAATCTTCTGGACTAATAGCAACCAATGATGGAGTTATAACACTTTCAGGTGCTGATATCAAGGCTAGAGATGGAGCACAGAACATTGCTGTAGCCAGTGGTGGAAAAGTGATTTTAGATGGTAATAACACCTTTGACACCTATGAAAAGTCAGTCTTTATATACAATGATATTGAAAATAAGGGAAGTATTTTAGTAAATACTCCTACAACTGTAAATATTCACGGAGATTGGGATAAAAATATCCATGGTACAGGGCTATTTTTCCAAGGTAATAACAAAGAGGATTTTAATACCTACTTTGCAAATTATAGCCACAACTATTTTAACAGTACTCTGGATAAACTCACTTTCAACCTAGATGATGGTAGAGCATTTTATGCCAAGGATTTCTCACTAAAACTTTCAGATACAAAGGTTGCAAATATTACAGGTATGGGTGGTCCAAATATAACAGGAAGCAGATTTAAAACCTTCCTTCTGGAAAACAGTGACCTTGTAATAGATGAAGATGCAGACCTTGATACTGATGGAAATATTTTCTCAAAGGTTGAGCTTTTGAATACCTCTATTACAAACAGAGCTCATGTTAAGGGAACCAAGGATGATACACTCTTTATGTATGGGGTAAAAGGTGAAGATCCACAGGATATCTCCCTTATAAATGATGGAATAATTGAGATAGGTGGAAGTGAAAGTATAGGTATTTTCCTGGACAGTGACGGAAATGATAAGATTGAAAACAATAATATGATAAAACTTACTGGTGGAGGAGACCTTCCTGCAGCTGGAATATACAGTAAAAACCCTGTAGAACAGGTTGAAAACAACAAGGATATTGTAACTTATGGAGATTTAAACTATGGTATCTACTCTGCTGGTAACGCTGTGAACAATGGGGATATTTATCTTGCTCACGGACTTGGAAATATAGGTATGTTTAGTATTGAGCATGGGAAATCTGTAAATATGAAAAATATAGTTGTTGGAGCATCAGACCCTACTCAAAATCTCTATGGTATAGGTATGGCAGCTGGATACTATGATGCTGAAAATAACTGTGTTGCCCAGGAAGGAATTGTTGTAAATGAGGGTAAGATTGAAGTTCTGGGAGATCATGGTATTGGGATGTATGCAAGTGGAGAGAACTCCAAAGCTATCAACCGAGGAACTATTGAGATAAAAGGAATAGACGGAATCGGTATGTTTATAGACCATGGTGCAACTGGTGAAAACTACGGTACTATAACTGCCTCTGCTGATGCTGTTGGAGCTGCAGGAATACTCACTATGAGAGATGGAACCTTCCTCAACTACGGAGATATTACAATTACACCTGCTGAAGGAGTTGGAGTTGTAACTGTAAGAGGTTCAAAATATGACAGGATGGATGGAAATGTAAGTAGTGAACTTACTATTGACAATGCTCCAGATAAAGATGTAGAAGGAATAAAGATAGTGGGAAGAGGAGAAAATGACCCACTTATCACTATAAATGGAAATGCTGTAAATCCTGCAGATATAAGTTCAGATGGACACAATGTCATTGTAAAACCTTATGGTCTTCCTTCAAAAGTTGAAGATATGGGTAATTATCCTCCACATGGAGAGATTACAAGGATTGCAATGCAGATAGATACATCTGGAATAAATATAACTCATCCTATCAAAGGACTGGAAAATCTTCCTTATCTAAGAAACATAGATCTTTTCCTTGGAACAGAGGGGGCAACATACACAAATTCTCCAGTTATTAAGATAGATGATAAGATTATCGATTCATATAATGCTGCACTTGCAAAAGCACCTGGACTGAGAACCTTAAATGTTAAGACAAGGGCTCTATTATGGACAGGTACAATCACTATGGATGAAGATAATAAAAAGATTAAAAATATATATCTGACTAAATTCCCATACTCAGACTTTGCTGAAAACGAAGATGTATACAAATTTGCTGAGGGGCTTGAGGAAATCTATCTCAATGCTCTATACAATTCAGAAGAAAAAGAACTATTTAACCTTCTGAACCTTCTAAAAAAAAGGGATGACAAGGTATTAGGACGTGCTTTCTATGAGATGATGGGACATAACTATGCAAATACATATAGAAGAATAGCTGACTCAAGAAGAACATTTGAACGGGAATTTGATTCTCTTATGAAGTGGGAAACAAAAACCACTGATACAACTAAGGTAAAGGTATTTGGAGATTATATGAAATACAGAACATCTAAAAAAGGATTCAGTGGATATAACAGAGATTCAAATGGTGTATTTGTACTAAATAACTATGAAAGTGCTATTATAGGTGACAGTAAAGGTTGGTTTGGAGGTATATCACAGGAAAATTTCAAATTTATGGATAGAGGTTCTTCAAAGGAAAGAGCTATTACTGGACAGGTAGGATACCACTGGGCAAGATCTTATGAATATAATAGGAAAAACAATACACTTTTAAAATTAGGTATTGAAGGAAGTTATAGAAAAATGCACAGAAAATATGTAGTAGCTGATGAGTTCTTTGATTCCAAAGCAAATTACAAATCTATAGGTGCTTTTGCTGATATGGAGTATTCTAAAGAATATAGAACATCTAAAGAAGTGAAAATAGAACCAAAAGTTGGAGTTGAATTTGCAGTTGACAGGATCACCGGTATTAAAGAAAAAGACGGTCCAATAAACCTTGACATCAAAAGTAGAACTCTTTTAACTGCAACACCTAAAGCTGAAATATCAATGACTCATACTACCTATGGAAAAGATAACTGGAAACTCTTAACAGATGTGGACTACAAGATATTTAAAACATATGGCAATAATAAACAGCTAAAAGGACGAATAGCAGGTACTCACACTGAACGCTATAAATTCAGAAAAGATAAGGATAAAATAAATTCTGAACTATCAGTGGGAGTAACTCTTGAAAAACCTGGTTATGGAGTTGGAGCTAAAGTGATTCGTAATTTAAGACATCACTACACTGGATTCCAACTTGATTTCAGAATCAAATTTGATGATATAGACTAAAAATGATATAAAAAACTAAAAAGGATGTGCTATCTCGTACTCAATATGAGGTGGCATATCTTTTTTCTACAAAAAATAAAAAAAGACTGTTGCAAATTTGTAAAACATAAAATTCTCTTAGGTAAAAATAGTTTCTATTTATTTTGCTTACAGAAAGAAAATTTGAAACTCACTTCGTTCAGACAGTCAAATTTTCAGTATTCTGTTTCGCTGCATAAATTACGCAACAATTTTTAATATCGCGAATTTTAGTTTTATAATTTTAGAATATAACAGCCTTTAATTTTTATTTTATAGTTCAAAGAAGATATCTAAAGTCTTCTCATCAACTTTTTTACCAAAGTATGAACCTATAATAAATACAACTACATTTACTGCAAGTACTGGGACTACATTATGCATTCCCATAATACTGGAATGAGTTGCAGTAAGATAGATAAATGTTATAAATCCAAATATCATTGAAGCTATTGCTCCAGTTGAATTCGCTCTTTTCCAGAAAAGTCCAAATAAGATTGGACAGAAGAATGTAGATTCAAGTCCTGCAAATGCAAGAAGATTTATCCATACAAGAAGCTCTGGTGGATTTAGAGCAAGTAGAAATACTATTAATCCAAATCCTAAAGATACTACAAATGAGAGTTTTTTAATTGTCTCTGTTTTAGCATTTTTATTTATGTAGTGAAGATACAAATCCTTAACTATTGTAGCTGATGTCATTATAAGAAGTGAATCAACAGTTGACATAATTGCTGCAAGAGGTCCACCTATGAATACTCCTGCAATTATTGGATTAAGATTTTTTAAAGCAAGAATAGGTATTATCTTATCTCCAATATCTATTCCAGGCTCTATTGCCATTCCCATAACTCCTATAAGGTGCATCCCAAGCATTAGAACTCCAACAACTGAAGTCCCAATTATCATGGCTCTATGAAGTGATTTACTATCTTTAAATCCCATACATCTAACAGCAGTTGAAGGATAACCTAAAAGTCCAATTCCTACAAGTACCCAGAAAGACATTATAAATGGCTTTGCTATATGTCCACTTGAGCTAGGTGTAAGCATCTCTGGAGAAGTTTTTGCTATGGTTCTCATAATATTCTCCATTCCATGTCCTTCTTTTAAAATTACAAAGAACAGAACTCCAGTAGCAACAAGCATTACTATACCCTGAATAGCATCTGTTATAGCAACAGCTCTAAATCCTCCAAAAGAAGTATATGCTATTACAACTGATGAAAAGATAATAAGTCCCACAATATATGGATACCCTGTAACACTTTCAAATAACCTCGCTCCACCTACAAATTGAGCAACAATAGATCCTATAAAAAATATAAGCATAGTTATTGATGAAACTATGACTACTGTATCACTTTTATATCTCTCTCTTAAAAGATCAATAATTGTAACTCCATTAATACGTCTTGAAATAATTGCCATTTTCTTCCCAATAATTCCAAGTGTAAAAAATGCTGTTGGAACCTGAATACATGCTAATAACACCCATCCCAGACCAAGTTTATATGCTACTCCCGGTCCTCCTATAAAGGAACTTGCTCCTACATAGGAAGCTATTATAGTCATAGCAAGGACAAATCCACCCATTTTTCTACTACCTATAAAGTACTCTTCAGTAAAGTTATTACTTGCCTGTTTTATATTATTAACTTTATAAGCAATAAAAAGCATTGCAAGTAGGTAGATAATTACTGGTATAAGTGTAAGCATCAGTTATCATCCTCCTCTTCTAAAGAGACATTTTTGAAAAACACCTTAACCAGTAAAAATACAAGGAAGTTAACTACTACAAGGCCTACTACACATGAGTAGAAAAACCACTCTGGTAATCCCATTATATATTTAAAATGCTCTACATCATCACTATTAAATCTTATATATGCAAAATAATACCACCATACAAAATAGAAAAGATACAGTACTACAGTTACCATTATCTCCTTATTTATCTGCTGTTTTCTTTTTTTCATTTTAATACTCCTTAATAATTTTTTGATATAAAAACTGAATTTGTGTTTATATTTTATATCTTTTTTATTTTAAATGTTGTCCCCGTACATTATAAGATATAAAAACTGAATTGTAAATAAACAAATGGAAAATATCAATAAAAAAAGCTGAGTAACATTTTTAAAAAAATGTTTTACTCAGCTCTCTTTTTTGTA
>NZ_JADRHM010000047.1 GCF_018205345.1 Fusobacterium sp. DD2 | reverse complement strand
TTATATTTGATAATAATATACTTTCATATATAATAAGTATAAAGTATATATATATATTTTATTTGACAGAATGTGTATTATAAGTTATTTTTTAAGAAACATTATATAAAAATGCTTCAAATTTCAAAAAAAATAGTGTATGATATAAGCTAAGGAGTATCGAACAGTGATAATTGGGAGATGCTCTAAAAAAATATCATATATAAAAAAATTTTTTCAAAAAACTGAAATTTGAAAAAGGGAGGATTATGCACATGAGGAAAAAATTGTACTTACTATTATTGGGGATTATATCACTGTTTATATTTGTAGCATGCGGTGACAGTTCTTCGAAAGATGTATCAAAAGATGGTGTCAAAGACACTATTGTTGTTGCACAAGGAGCAGATGCTAAGTCACTGGATCCACACGGAACTAATGACCAACCATCATCAAGAGTTTCAGCTCAAATATATGACAGATTAGTTGAACAGGATGACGATATGAAAATCGTTCCAGGATTAGCAGAATCATGGGAACAAGTTGATCCTAAAACTGTTATTTTTCATTTAAGAAAAGGAGTTAAATTTCACAATGGTGAACCATTAAAAGCATCAGATGTTAAATTTAGCTTGGATAGAATGAAAGATTCACCTAAAGTTTCTTATATTATTGGTGAAGTTGATAGTATTGATGTAATTGATGACAACACTGTAAAAATTACTACTAAAGAACCATTTGGACCTTTATTAAACCACTTGGCTCACAATGCTGCTTCAATACTTAATGAAAAAGCTGTTAAAGAAGCTGGAGATTCTTATGGTCAACATCCAGTTGGAACTGGACCTTACAAATTTGTTTCATGGCAATCAGGAGACAGAATTGTAATGGAAGCTAACCCAGATTATTTCTTAGGAGAAACTCCTATTAAACATCTAATATTTAGAGCTATAACTGAAGATTCAAACAGAACAATTGCACTTGAAACTGGTGAAATTGATATAGCTTATGATATTCAAGGATTAGATAAAGATAGATTAAAAGCTGACGATAAGGTTAAATTTATAGAAGAACCATCATTAGGAATCGGATACTTAGGATTTAACTTAAGAAAGAAACCTTATGATGATCCTAGAGTTAGAAAAGCAATATCTTATGCAATAAATGCAGATGATATTATTGATGCTGCTTATAAAGGATCAGCTCAAAAAGCTAACTCACTTATAGGACCAAAAGTATTTGGATACAATCCAAAATCTCCTTTCCATGAATTTAATATTGAAAAGGCTAAAGAATTATTAGCAGAAGCTGGATATCCAAATGGATTTAAAACAAAAATATGGATTAATGATAACCCAGTAAGAAGAGATATTGCTGTTATATTACAAGATGAATTAAAACAAATTGGAATTGACGCAAGTGTTGAAACTCTTGAATGGGGAGCTTACTTAGAAGGAACTGCAAGAGGAGATCATGAAATGTTTATACTTGGTTGGGTTACTGTAACTGGTGACGCAGACTACGGTATGTATCCACTACTTCACCCATCATCATTTGGTGGAGCAGGAAACAGAGCTTTCTATGACAATCCAAAAGTAACAGAAATGCTTGAAAAAGCAAAAACTTCTGTAAATCAAGAAGAAAGAAAACAATTATATGCAGAAATTCAAGATATTGTTCAAGAAGATCTTCCATACTATGTATTATGTTTCCAATCTCAAAATGCTGCTATGCAAAAGAATGTGGAAAACTTTAGATTAAGACCAGCTGGTCACCATAGATTATATGGAGTTAAATTTAGCGAACAAAAATAAGAATTAATGGACATTGGTTCAAATAATTTTCAACAGAAGACTGTGTCTATCATAGTGTAGGCCAGTCTTTTGTTTAAATAAAAAAATACAGAAGAAAGGAGAGGACACTTAGCAGTAAGTGTCAAATAAGTGTATGCACAAATATGTTATAAAAAGATTGTTGTTACTTATTCCTGTACTTTTAGGGGTTTCACTTTTGGTATTTACGATTCTATCGTTAACACCAGGAGATCCGGCACAGTTAATACTTGGAGAAAGTGCTCCAAGAGAAGCTGTCTTGAAACTGAGAGAAGAAATGGGGCTTAATGATCCATTTTTACTACAGTATTTAAGATTTGTTAAAAATGCTATTCTTGGGGATTTTGGAAGATCATATACAACAGGTAGAGAGGTTTTTGGAGAAATTTTCTCTAGATTCCCTAATACATTTGTTTTAGCTGTTACAGGTATGATAATCTCAATTTGTATAGGTATACCAGTAGGAATAATATCAGCAACAAAACAATACTCATTTTTGGATAGTTTTAGTATGGTATTAGCACTTCTTGGGGTTTCAATGCCAGTATTCTGGTTAGGACTTATGTTAATTCTAGTATTTTCAGTTAAATTAGGAGTATTACCATCAGGAGGATTTGATGGACTCAAGAGTATAATTTTGCCGGCAATGACTCTTGGAGTTGGATCGGCAGCAATTATAACGAGAATGACTCGTTCGTCGATGCTCGAGGTAATAAGACAGGATTATATTAGAACTGCCAGAGCAAAAGGTGTTGCAGAAAAAGTTGTTATAAATAGACACGCTTTAAAGAATGCTCTTATCCCAATCATTACAGTTGTAGGTTTACAATTCGGTGGATTACTAGGTGGAGCAGTATTGACTGAGTCAGTTTATTCATGGCCAGGTGTAGGAAGACTTATGGTTGATGCTATAAGACAAAAAGATACACCTACAGTTCTTGCAGCAGTAGTATTTTTAGCTGCAGTATTCAGTGTAGTAAACTTACTTGTAGATATACTATATGCTTATGTAGATCCTAGAATAAAATCTCAATATAAATAGTGAGGAGGATAGAGATGCCAGCTAAAGACAATACAAAACAAACAAACAAAAAAAGAAGTCAATGGGTAGAAGTATGGAGACAATTGAAAAAAAATAAAATGGCTTTATTGGGATTAGGAATACTTATTATTCTTATTCTTGCAGCTATTTTTGCTAATCAATTGGCAGATTACGATACTGTTGTTATAAAACAAAATCTAGTTGAAAGATTACAAGCACCAAGTTCAAAACATTGGCTTGGTACAGATGAATTTGGAAGAGATATATTTGCCAGAATAGTTCATGGAGCTAGAGTATCTTTAACAGTTGGAATAGTTGCAGTAAGTATTTCAATTGTAGTTGGGGGTATTTTAGGAGCCGTTGCTGGATATTATGGTGGAATGCTTGATAACGTTATAATGAGAGCTATGGATATTTTCTTAGCTGTACCAAGTATTTTACTAGCAATAGCTATTGTATCAGCATTAGGACCAAGTCTTGCAAACTTAATGATTGCAATTAGTATTTCAAGTGTACCTAGATATGCCAGAATAGTAAGAGCATCAGTTCTTTCAATAAGAGACCAGGAATTTATAGAAGCTGCTAGAGCTATTGGTGCAAGCAATACAAGAATAATATTTAGACATATTATTCCAAATTCACTAGCTCCAGTTATTGTTCAAGGAACTTTAGGAGTTGCAAGTGCAATACTATCAACAGCAGGTCTAAGTTTTATCGGACTAGGAATTCAACCACCTGCTCCTGAATGGGGTTCTATGCTATCAGGAGGTAGACAATATCTTAGATATGCATGGTGGGTTACAACATTCCCAGGTGTAGCGATTATGATTACTATTCTATCTCTTAACCTTTTAGGGGATGGGCTAAGAGACGCATTAGACCCAAGATTGAAACAATAACAGCGAGTTAGGAGGATAACTGATGAGTGAAAAATTATTAGAGATAAAAGACTTAACTATAGAATTCGTTACAGAAGATGAAACTGTATCAGCTGTTAACGGATTGGATATGGAACTACATGAAGGGGAGACAATTGGACTTGTTGGTGAGACAGGTGCTGGAAAAACAACTTCTGCACTTGGAATCATGGGACTTGTACCAAATCCTCCTGGAAAAATTAAAAGAGGTTCTATTAAATTTGAAGGTGTTGATTTATTAAGTTTAAGTGAAGAAGAGATGAGAAAAATAAGAGGGAATAAAATATCTATGATATTCCAAGACCCTATGACTTCATTAAACCCTGTAATGACTGTAGGAGAACAGATTGCAGAAGTAATAGAGATACATGAACAGGTAAACAAAGAACAGGCATTTGAAAAAGCTAAAGAGATGCTTGAACTTGTTGGAATACCTGGTGGAAGAGCTAATGACTATCCGCACCAATTTTCAGGTGGAATGAAACAAAGAGTTGTTATAGCTATAGCTCTTGCATGTAACCCTAATCTTCTAATAGCTGACGAACCTACAACAGCACTAGACGTTACGATTCAAGCTCAGGTTTTAGACTTGATGAATGAACTTAAAGAAAAATTTAAAACAGCAATGATACTTATAACACATGACCTTGGGGTAGTTGCTCAAGCATGTGATAAAGTTGCAATAATGTATGCTGGAGAAATAGTAGAATCAGGAAGTTTAATAGATATATTTGAATCACCAAAACATCCATATACTCATGGATTATTTGGATCTATCCCTAGCTTAGATGAAGAGTGTGATAGATTAAAACCAATTCAAGGGTTAATGCCTGATCCAACAAACCTACCTCCTGGATGTAAATTTAATCCAAGATGTCCACATGCAACTGAGTTATGTTCACAACAAGCACCTAAAGTAATTGAGGTGTCACCAGGACATAAAGTAAGATGCTTAATCTGCGAAGGATTAGTACAAGAGAAGGAGGAGAAGAAATAATGGCAAATGAAAATTCAAATGTTTTACTAGAAGCTAGAAATTTAAAAAAATATTTCACAACTCCTAAAGGACTTTTACACGCAGTTGATGACATTAACTTTACAATTAAAGAGGGAAAAACTCTTGGTGTAGTTGGAGAGTCAGGATGTGGAAAGTCTACAACAGGAAGAGTTATATTAAGACTTCTTGAAGCTACAGATGGAGATATAATATTTGAAGGTAAAAATGTTAGAGAATGTTCAAAAGAGGAAATGAGAGAATTAAGACAAAAAATGCAAATTATTTTCCAAGACCCTTTTGCATCTTTAAATCCTAGAATGACTGTTAGTGAAATCATAGCTGAACCACTTATAATTCATAAGAAATGTAAAAACAAAGAGGAACTTGGTAAAAGAGTAAGAGAACTTATGAATATAGTTGGTTTAAGTGAAAGACTTATTAATACATATCCACATGAGCTAGATGGTGGAAGAAGACAAAGAATTGGAATTGCTAGAGCTTTGGCTTTAAGACCTAAATTTATAGTATGTGACGAGCCAGTATCAGCACTTGACGTATCAATTCAAGCTCAAGTATTAAACCTTATGAAAGACTTACAGGAAGAATTTAAATTGACTTATATGTTTATTACGCATGACTTGTCAGTTGTTAAACATTTTTCTGATGATATTGCTGTTATGTATTTAGGACAGTTAGTTGAAAAAGCACCATCAAAAATGCTTTTCAAGAATCCAATACACCCATATACAAAAGCACTTTTATCAGCTATACCTGTGCCAAGTGTTAAAAAGAAAATGGAAAGAATCAAACTTCAAGGTGAGATCACTTCTCCTATCAATCCTGAAAAAGGATGTAGATTTGCTAAAAGATGTGTTTATGCAAAAGATATTTGTAGACAGGAAGATCCAAAACTTGTTGAAGTTGGACAAGGACATTTTTATGCTTGTCACTTAGCTGAAGAACTTGGATTTGTAGAGAAATAAAAAATTTAAGAGAATGGCTTTTGGGTCATTCTCTTTTTTAAAATAGCAGAAATAGGAGGTCATAATGGTAAATTTTAATGTCAAAACATATTTTACAACCTTGAAACTTGTACTTTTAAAAGCAGCATATTCAGTTTTTCCAAATGCTGAAATACTTATTGATAATTCATTAAATAATGGTACTTATGGTGAGATACATAAGCTTGGAAGAGAATTGACTCAAGAAGATTTAGATCTTATTAATAAAAAGATAAGAGAGATTATAGCTAAAAATTATCCTATTACCTTAATATGTGATAATAATGAAGAATTGAGAAAACGTAGTGATTATATTGCTAGAAAAGATATTAAAAAACTTCTTGATTATAGCGTGTGGACTGGAATAATGGAATATGAGATAGATGGATATAGAGACTATGTCTATGAAAAACCATATGAGAGTACAGGAAACATAAATGTCTATGAGCTTACAAAATATAACAATGGATTTTTACTTAAATATCCTGTTACTGCAGATGGGCT
Source organism: Fusobacterium sp. DD2 (assembly GCF_018205345.1). NCBI lineage: Bacteria > Fusobacteriati > Fusobacteriota > Fusobacteriia > Fusobacteriales > Fusobacteriaceae > Fusobacterium > Fusobacterium sp. DD2. The sequence continues at coordinate 13,092 of NZ_JADRHM010000047.1, read as the reverse complement.
ATTACCACCTGAGATAGATACTCCAAAAGTTGCAAAAGTTTTTAGTGATGCAAGTGAATGGAATAGAATTCTTGGTGTTGAATATATAGGAGATCTGAATGAAAAGGTAGTTAAAAAAGAGATAGCTGAACTAATTAGGGTTAATGAGGCTTTACATCATAAAGAGATAGCAAGAATTGCACATCAGATATCTAGTAACCCAAATATAAATCTTGTTACAATAGCGGGACCATCATCTTCTGGTAAGACTACTTTTAGTAAAAGATTATATATTCACCTGAGAGCTAATGGTGTTAAACCAATAGTTATATCTCTAGATAACTATTATATTGGTAGAGATAATGTACCATTAGATGAAGAAGGGAAAAAAGATTTTGAAACTATAGAAGCTCTGGATCTTGAACTTTTAAATAAAAATCTTACAGATTTAATTGCTGGTGAAGAGGTAGAGATTCCTGTATATAACTTTGTAACAGGAGAAAGAGAAGAAAAAGGGGTAAAAATGAAGGTCCCTGAAGAACATGGACTTATTATTATTGAAGGAATTCATGGGCTTAATGAAAGACTTACAAAAGATATCCCAAGAGATCACAAGTTTAAGATTTATACAAGCTGTCTGACTCAATTAAATATTGATAGACACAATAGAATATCTACAAGTGATGTGAGAGAGATAAGAAGACTTGTTAGAGACAGTTTGTCAAGAGATGAGGATGGAGAAGGAACTTTAGCAATGTGGAAATCTGTAAGACGTGGTGAAGAAAAGCATATATTCCCTTACCAGGAAGATGCAGATGCATTGTTTAACAGTAACCTTGTTTATGAACTTGGAATTTTGAAAAGTTATGCATTAAGAGAACTTATAAAGATAAGACCAAACAGTCCATACTATGAAGAGGCAAAAAGAATATTAAGTTTCTTACACTGTTTTGTTGATATTGACGCAAATTTAGTTCCAGGAGATTCAATCCTTAAAGAATTTATTGGAAATAGTATATTTTATGATTAAAAAAGGAGCTGTTGCAAATTTGTAAAAGATAAAATCCTCTAAGCTATCAATAGTTTCTATTTATATTGCTTACAGAAAGAAAATTTGAAACTCACTTCGTTCAAACAGTCAAATTTTCAGTATTCTGTTTTGCTGCATAAATTGTGAAACTATTTCTAATGCCGAGGATTTTATTTTTACAGTTTTATGAATGCAACAGCCCATTTAATTTTACATATATATAAAGATATCTCTTGTACAGTAAAGAACTGAATAGCTCTTTAGTTTTTTTAGAATATTTATTCTATCCTGAATAGGCAGTTTTCTTGAGAATATCTTTTCTTTTTCATAAATACTGTCGTTATCAATTAAAACAATATTTTCAGGAAGATTAAAACTATCTTTAATTAAAGTAAAAGATGAATCTTCTTCAATTTCATTTTCAGAGAAAATAAGAGAAGGTTTATCATTTATAACTTTATCCTTTGGATTAATCCATATATAGAAGTCATATCCCTCCTTATAATCACCTGAAACTTCAATCATATTTAAACTCTTAGAAGGAAGTAGTTCAGTAGTAATACAAAGAGCTTTTTTCCCAATACTTTTATAAAAAAGGCCTATAGTTTGTATTATTGTATTAACTCCTCTATTTCTTTTGCATATAGCAAGAGTGTTGTTTTTTTTCTTAAAAACAGATGCTAAAACTTTCTTTTGGAAAGAGTTATAGTTAAAATTTCCTATTAAGAAATTTTTAATCTCTGTAAAAAGTTCCCCTGGCTTAAGTGCATATGATTTAAAATTATAATTTTTATCTATAACAATATGTATATTATAATTTTCATCTTTTAAAATTACATCTTTTACTGTTGCACAGAAATCATAGTTGTATTTATCTTTTAGTTGACAAAGGATATATGAAGTTTGATTATCTAAAGTAGTCAAGTAACTTCTATTTATTGTTAAATCCACCTCTCCATCATGATATACAAGTTTTAAATTAGAAGAGTCTATTTTTCTTCTTGTATAAATGACTACTTCTAAAGGGAATGCTGTGTCATAGATAGATGCACACTCTTTATAATAATTCTCATTAGATGTAGGATCTTGAATATCTTCAACATACATCTTATACTGATATCTATCTTTATAACTTTCAAGTTTTAATTTAAATGCAATATCAGCTTTTTTCATTTTTACAATATCCTGAAATACATCCTCACTGTTAAACCATACACAGTTTCTTATCTCAATATTGTCTTTTCTGGCATTGAACATCAAGTGGTTTTTATCCTGCCCAATAGCTCTTATGCCATCTATATCACAGGAATTAAGTGCAAAAACAGGAGATGGATTACCAAATCCAAAAGGTTCAAGAGCTGATATCTTATTGATAAAGTCGTACGATATCTTATAAGCAGGTATTGATATATCAATTTTTATAGGTTTAATTAGATTATAATCAGAGATAACTGCTTTAGCATATTCATTTAGTTTTTTAGAAAACTCATCAATATTTTCGATTTTTATAGAAAATCCTGCAGCTCCAGCATGTCCACCATATTTAAGGAGAAGATCTCCTAATTTATCAATTGCTTCTATCATATTAAATCCTTCAATACTTCTGCAGGATGCAACTGCTATCCCTTCATCTTTTTTTATCTCCATAATAATTGTGGGCTTATAGTATCTATCAAGTATTTTAGATGCAACAATTCCAATTACCCCATGGTGGAATTTTTCTTTTGCAACTATAATAACTGTGTTTTCATATAGTTTATTTTTTTCAATAGTTTCTACTGCCTGCTCAAATATATCCTCCTGTATCGCTTTTCTTTCGCTATTATTATGTAGAAGTTCACTGATTATAGCAGTACATTTTACATGATCTTTTTCAATAAAAAGTTCAACAGCTTTTTTTGCATCTTCAAGTCTTCCTGCAGCATTGAAAATTGGTGCAATAATAAATCCAATATCGTATGTACTTATTTTTCTAGTGTTATAGTCTTCAAATAATTTTTTAATAAGCATTTTTACACCAAGAGATGAGCTGTGTTTTAATTGCTCCATACCAATTTTAGTAAAAATTCTATTTTCTTCAACTAATGGGACTATATCTGCTACAGTACCAATAGAAACTATATCAAGATATTTAAAAATTTCTTCTTTTATTCCAAGTTTTGTATAAAGTGCATATAAAACCATAAAAGAGGTTCCAACACCAGCTAAATATTTGAATTTAAAGGCGTTATCTTCCCTTTTAGGATTGATTACAGCAAGAGCAGGTGGATTACCATGGTTAATCTCATGATGGTCTGTAACAATGATTTCAAGGCCTAATTCATTTGCATACTTTATCTCTTCATGAGAAGAGATTCCACAGTCCACTGTGATTATAACTTGTCCACCCTGGTCAGCAATATGTTTCATTGCTTCCTTATTTAAACCATATCCCTCATCACGAAGTGGGATATAGTAATTAGGTGTAATTCCTATTTCTGAAAGAGCCATATAGAAAAGAGAGGTTGAAGTTATTCCATCAACATCATAATCACCATAAATCCAGACATTTTCGTTATTATTTTTAGCTTTTATAATTCTTTCTACAGCTATATCCATATCCTTTAATGTAAAAGGATCATGAATATTATCTATAGATGTATTAATAAAGGAGTATATATCTTCATCAGATTTAATTCCTCTATTGTGTAAAAGATTTACAATATCTTTATCCACATTGAGATTTGAGATATTTTCAGAATCTACCTTTCTGTATATCCATCTTGTATTTCTCATCTGGTTATTCCTCCTTAGTACTCATATAATTTTGAGTAAAAAACAAAGGTCAAAAACATATTTTCTAAATAGTATCTCTCTTCTGGAATGATAATTGAGTTAAAACTTAAATCATTATTATCACTAAAATATAGTGAAGATACATATTTTTGACCATGCACATAGGCAATTAATGCCTTTAATTTATTTCCTTCGTATAGGTCAAGATATTTTCTAAGTAATTTTGTACCAATTTCTATATTAACTTGTGGATCAAAAACTTGAAATAGTGAGTATCCCTGGTTACCTTCAGGAGTAATTCCCATAAGTCCAAATCGGGAATCTTCAGAGACATAGTAGATATTAAATCCACTTATATTATTTAAAATTGTATATATCATCTCTTGTGGTACGTCATATTTTTTAGAACAATAGTTTACTTCATCTTTAAAGTATCTTGGATAATTATATCTTAACAGATCTTTATACTGTAAGAACTCTCCCATATACTCATTAGAGTTTCTCAAAGCTAAATGGTAAAATTGTCCATTTTCAAGAATTACTGTTGTAGAGTATCCATATGCAATATTTCCCTTATTTAAAAAATTTCCCTTATCAAATGCAATTTGTAGTAAATCTTTATCTCCAAACTCTGCAATTTGTGAAAGTTGGTCAATTTCAAGTAAATCTGCCTTTTTAATAAAATCAGACGGCAGTGGTTTGGAATTAATAATTACAGTTGATGCAAGTTTTCCTAAATTCTGAATAGAAGATATCTTTGTAGGTATATCTTTTGTATGTTTTAAAAGAAGCATAAAATAAGTAGCTGTATAACTACTTGGATAATTTTGTATAACTTCTTTTGCAACTTTATCAAAAGCTTTTTCATTTCCTAAATATAGATATGAAAAACCAAGCATACTTTGTGAGATTATATTTTTATCTGTTACTAATTTTGCATTATCTATTGTACTTTTATAATCTCCTAAAGCAAAATAAATACCTGCAGCATAGTATCTTGCCATAGACATATATTTTTTATCCTTTATACCATCAAATAGAAAAAGTGCTCTGGTAAAATCCTTTAACTGATAAAATGCGAGTCCTCTATAAAAATTATATAGATCTTTATATTCTTTAGGTGGAGTACTTGTATATTTAATAAGGTCTTTATAATCATTAAGCTGAATTAATACTTTTAAATATCTTTTATTTACAGTTTCTCCGTATCCATCTAAAGGTGTATTTTTTAAAATATATTCATAAAAATCTTTTGCAATTTTATAATTTTTTTGTGATGCATAATAATCTCCGATTCTTAATAATTCAGGTATCGTCATAGTATTGATTTTAGAAAAATCATAGTGGAATTTCAGAGCTTCTTTATTTTTAAATTGAGGATCGTATTTTCCTAATATCTCTAAAGCTTTCTCCTCATAATGAGCAGCAAATGGGAAGAAAGTGTTATAATCTACTCTTTGCAGATATATTTTACCTTTTTCAATATCTCCAATATTTATTAAAGATTGTCCAAGAGAAAAGTCTCTCTCTGAAAAGAAAATTATTTTTTCAAGGTCACTGTCATTGGAAAAAAGAGATTTTTTAGGAGTATATACTGCTTTTTCAAGATAAAGAGCAGCTTTTTTATAATCTTTTAGCTCATAATAAGTCATTCCAATAAAAAAATATGCATAATTTTCATTAAATACAGTTGAAGATGAAAATGTTCGCAGCAATACCTCAAAATTCTTTTTGGCATTTTCATAATCTGCACTGTAATAAGCATTTTTTCCATCAATAAAAATCTTATAATCTTCATAGTTATTTGAAAATGTTAATGTATATATTAAAAAGGTTAGAATTGATATTATTATTTTTTTCATAGATACACCTCTTATCTGTTACTTACCCTTAATTATCTCAAAATAAGTAAGAAATAGCAATTATATTTTATAAAAACTTCTTGAAATAATTTGCAAAGTATTAGATAATTAAAAAGAACAGTTATTTTTTGGAGGTGAAAAAATGGGAAAAATAAAAATACTTGATGAGTCAGTATCAAATATGATAGCTGCAGGGGAAGTTGTTGAAAACCCAGCAAGTATGATAAAGGAACTTCTTGAAAATTCACTTGATGCAGGAAGTAAAACTATAGAGATAGATATAAAAAATGGCGGTCGTGATGTAAAAATAAGTGATGATGGATATGGAATGACCAAAGAGGATTTACTTATGTCAGTGGAAAGACATGCTACAAGTAAAATATCTAAAAAGGATGACCTTTATAATCTTTTTACATATGGATTTAGAGGAGAAGCTCTTTCATCTATAGCTGCAGTTTCAAGAATATCAATGTCATCGAGAACTGAAGAGGATCAAATTGGTAGTTATATCACTGTACTTGGTGGAAAAGTTACTGGACTTAAAGAGTTACAAAGAAATAGAGGGACTACTATTGAGATAAAGGATCTGTTTTTCAATACTCCAGCAAGACTTAAATTTTTGAGAAAACCATCTACAGAGTATGGAAATATAAAGGATATAATAATGCAGGAAGCACTAGCAAATCCTGAGATTTCAATCACTTTAATTTTAGATGGAAAAATAAGTATAAGAACAAGTGGAAATGGAATAGATAATGCTATTGTAGAGATATTTGGAAAAAATGTTCTAAAAAATCTTAAGCAGTTTGAACTTGGTTTTTTAGGAAATGGTGTATTATATAGAAGTACAAGAGACTCAATATTTACCTTTGTAAATAATAGAATGGTTAAATCTAAAATCTTAGAAGATGCAATAATAGATGGATATTATACAAAACTTATGAAAGGAAAGTATCCTTTTGCAATTCTATTTTTAACTGTTGATCCCAAAGAGGTAGATGTCAATGTTCATCCATCTAAGAAAATAGTTAAATTTTCAAATGAAGAAGAGATATATGAATTTGTATTAAAAAAGATAGAAAAATGTTTTGAGGGAGATGATGATTTTGTATCTCCAACATTAACTGAAAAAATAGAGAGTGATGATAAAAGATTTCTTGATTTTTCAGATTTTGAGCAGTTTACACCTATAAAGACTGAAACTCAGAGTTTTAAAGAGATGGAAGATTTTGCACCTGTTAATTATGAAAAAATAGATAAAAGAGAAGAGTTTCAAAATACAGATAATAATATAGTAAATAAAAAATGGGAACCAAAGGAAACATTTTATAATCCTGAAATTGAAAAACGTGTTAGCATAGGAATAGAAGATTTGGAAAAAAACTATTATTCAGAGAAGGAAGAGATAGTTGAAAAACCTGCAGAGTGTAAAAAGAGTGAAGATAAACCTAAAGAGAAAACAGTTAATTTTAGAGTTATAGGTCAAGTTTTTGATACTTTTATATTAGTTGAAAGAGATGGAATATTTGAAATATATGATCAGCACATAGTACATGAAAGAATACTTTACGAAAAGCTAAAAAAAATGTATTATAGTGATAAAACAAGTATGCAACAACTTTTAGTTCCAATAAGAGTTATTACAGATCCAAGAGAGATGGAGATAATAGCTGAAAATATGGATAATTTTAAAAAGGCTGGTTTTGAAATAGATAGATTTTCAGATAATGAAATTCTTATTAGAGCGGTACCAATGCTTGAATTTAATGAAAGTATTGAAAATATATTTAGAAATGTTTTAAATAATATAAAAGAAAAGAGATATACTGATATCAGAGAGAATATACTTATATCGATGTCTTGTAAGGGAGCTATAAAAGCTAATCATAAACTTTCAATTGAAGATATGACAACAATGATTACAAAACTCCATGAAATTGGAGAGTATACATGCCCACATGGAAGGCCAATAATTGTGAAGATAACCTTAGATGATTTAGAAAAACTGTTTAAAAGAAAATAATAGTTGAGAAATAAAAGAAGTAGGAGTATTATAGTGAATATAAATTTAGTTTGTATAGGAAAAGTGAAGGAAAAATATATTACTGATGGGATAAATGAGTTCTTGAAAAGAATGCAATCTTTTGCTAAAATGAAGATAATAGAACTTAAAGAGGATGGAAATGATAATAATAGAAATATTTCTATTGAGAAAGAATCACAGGATATATTAAAAACTCTTGAAAAAATTGGAGGGTATACAGTACTTTTAGATATTCAAGGGAAAAACTATTCCTCAGAGGAGATGGCAGAAGAGATTGAAAAATTAACTGTAGGAGGAGTCAGTACTATTAACTTTGTAATTGGCGGTTCATATGGTGTATCTCAAAGCATAAGAGAGAATAGTCAAATGAGACTTAGTTTCTCAAAAATGACATTTCCTCATCAACTTATGAGACTTATCTTGGTGGAACAGATATACAGATGGTTTAGCATCATCAACAATGGTAAATATCACAAATAACGAATGAAAATTTATTAGGAGGTTAATTTATGTATTCACAAGGTGAAACTTTTTATCACGATATTGACGATGAAGAGTATGAACTTCAGGTAGTAGATACTATCACTATGAGAGATAGGGAATATATTATAGCAGAGGATTTTGACGGAAAATTTCATGTTTTCTTATATGATGAAGATGAAGATGAAATTGTTCTTCTAGATGAATTTGATGCTGCAGACGTTATTGATTACTGGGAAGATGAATATCTATCAGGAGATGACATCGGAGATTACGAAGATGATGAATATTATGATAGAGAAGATGAAGAATATCAGGATAGATACGATAATGAAAACTATGGTAGCGATGATGATGAGGACTATTATTAATGCCTAAGTTTATAGTAAAGAGCAGTGACTCATATAATGACAAAAATTATGAAATAGTAAAAGGTGATATAAAAACTGCTGGAGAATGGTTGGTATATACCTATGAAAGCAGATTAGGCAGATGTGAAGTGCATTTTTCTGAAAAGAGAGTTATTATTTCCAGAAAAGGTGAGGTTTCAGCAATTATAGATGTAGACTTGGAAAAAACAACAGAATTTGTATATGCTACAAAGGAGTTGAGAAAGAAGTTTAATATAAAAGGTGAAAGAATCACAAGAGATGAAGAAAAAGGAATAATAGAATTTTCTTATAAAATATATGATGATAATGTAGAAATTAATAAAATAGAGATATCTATAAAAAATTATTAGAATTGAAAGAAGATGACGAAAAAAGCGATGCATAAATATAACATGTTCCTTTATGTCATCTTCTTTTCTTAAGTGGAGGGATTAAATGAAAAAACTAGTATATGTATGCCTTGTATTGGGACTGTGTAGTTGTACAAATGTAGGTACTGATTTTTCAGATATTTTTGAAAGTGTTCAGACTAATCAAAGTGAAATTATGCCAGAACTAAAAACTGAGAAAATAGTATTGAATACATATGCTCCTGAAGGAATACTTAATAATATATCAGATAGATTAAGAGCTGGAAATATAAGAGAATACAATGGAAGTTATAGAAGAACCTATGAGGTATATGTTGGAGATTATCTTTCAATTCCTTTAAATATTGGAGAAAATACTTATAATATGGTAAAATATCCAAATGGAGTTCAATACAGTGTTCAGATAAAAGATGGAAAACTTTTATTTAGAAGTTTATATCAGGGAACATATGAACTTATGCTTTACTCAGGAGGAGCATTTAGCAGAAAAATTACTATTGAGAATAAAATGTACTATGAATTTACAGAACAAAATAACTATGATATAATTTCACAATGCTATGCTCAAAGAAACTTAAAGGGATTAAATGATAGTATCGCTATACACAGAATAGCATTTCCTAATAGTTTTAGAGATAAGGAACTTTCATTCCTGCTAATTGACCTTGCATCAAAAGATGGAAATACTAAGATAATGAAAGATGAGATTAACTTTTTACAAAAAAATGCAACTTTAACAGATTATGATAAAATGCAACTTATTAAATCTTTAGAGATAATGAAAGATACTGACTATGAGATGCCAAGTGAACTTTTAAAATATGATGTACAATCAAATCAATTAAATTTAGAAGTTGCAAAAATATTAGCTGAAAAGAAAAATATTTCATCATCAGAGGTACTTTTCCTTGAAAAAGTTTATAAAAACAGTGAAGATGGAAAATTTTTAGGTAAAGTAATTGGAAACTGGTATATTGTAAATGGAAACTTACTAAAAGGAAAAGAATATCTTGAAAATAGTGAGGGAGCACCAGAATTTAATACAAGCTTTGGAAATCCTTTCCAAACCAGCACACCAGTTCTTACTCCTGAAGAACAAAATTACCAGCAATTTAAAGGATTTTTAAATGACGGTAAGAGAAGTTTTGACAATGAAAACTATGTAGAAGCTATAATGTATTTGGAAAAAGCTTTAGGAATGGATAAGAATTATAACGAAGAAAAAGATATATATTATTATTTAGGACAGAGCTATTTTAGAACAGGTGACTATTCAAAAGCTGTAACAGAATTTAAAAAATCGTTAAATTTAGAAAAAAATGATGAAAAAAAAGCAGAAATATATTATAATATAGGAATGTTATACGAAAAACTTGGAGATAAAGAGCAAGCTGTAAATTATTTCACATATGTTATACAAAATTACAAAAATTCGCCTTGGGGAGTAAAAAGCAGTATGCATATATTACAGCAATAAATTAGTTATTAATTCATATGAATAAATTATTTAGAAAAAGGAGAGACCTATGGAAAAATATTTTGATAGGATAGCAGACGACAGTCTAGTTATGGAAAAATGGAAAAAAGTCGATGAACTTAAAGAAATGGGAGTTAAACCATTTGGGGAGAGATTCGATAAGAAAGATATGATAGGAGAAATCTTAAAACACAATCCTGAAGAAGAAAAGACATTTAAAACAGCTGGAAGACTTATGTCTTTAAGAGGTAAAGGAAAGACTGCTTTTGGTCATATAGAAGATATAACTGGTAAGATTCAAGTTTATTTAAGAAAAGACCAATTAGGAGAAGAAAACTACGCTATAGTTAAAAAACTAAGTGTTGGAGACATCATAGGTGTTGAAGGAACTCTATTTGTAACTTCTACTGGAGAACTTACACTAAGAGCTATGGTAGTAACACTTCTTTCTAAAAATATCAGACCATTACCTGAAAAATTCCATGGATTAACTGATACTGAAACAAGATATAGAAAAAGATATCTTGATTTAATTATGAATAGTGAAGTAAGAGATACATTCATAAAAAGAACAAAAATAATAAGCGGAATCAGAAGAATTCTTGATAGTAAAGGATTCTTAGAAGTTGAAACTCCACTTATGCACCCAATCCTTGGTGGAGCAGCTGCAAAACCATTCATTACTCACCACAACACATTAGATATTGATTTATATCTAAGAATAGCTCCAGAACTATACTTAAAAAGACTTATAGTTGGAGGAATGGAAAGAGTTTATGAATTAGGAAGAAACTTCAGAAATGAAGGTATGAGTACTAGACATAACCCTGAATTTACAATGGTTGAGCTATATCAAGCTTATGCTGACTACAGAGATATGATGGACCTTGCTGAAGAAATAATCAGTACTTTAGCAAAAGAAATAACTGGTTTATCAACAATTACATATAATGGCAAAGAATTAGTATTAGAAAACTTCAGAAGAGTTCATATGGTAGATTTAATAAAAGAAGTAACTGGAGTTGACTTCTGGGATAAAAATATCACATTTGAACAAGCTAAAGCACTTGCTGATAAGCATCATGTTGAAGTTCCAGAACATATGAATACAGTTGGACATATTATAAACCAATTCTTCGAAGAAAAATGTGAAGAAACAATTGTTCAACCTACATTTGTATTTGGACACCCAGTTGAAATTTCACCTCTATCTAAGAGAAATGAAGAAGATTCAAGATTCACAGATAGATTTGAATTATTCATAGATGCAAGAGAATATGCAAATGCTTTCTCTGAGTTACAAGACCCAGCAGACCAAAGAGGAAGATTTGAAGATCAAGTTGAGGAAGCTGAAAGAGGAAACGACGAAGCTACACCAGTTATTGATGACGACTTCGTAGAAGCTCTAGAATATGGATTACCACCTACAGGAGGAATGGGAATCGGAATAGATAGACTTATAATGCTTCTTACAAATTCTGAATCTATAAGAGACGTATTATACTTCCCACAAATGAAACCAAGAGACTAATTAATAGCTAAATTTTACCAATGAATGAGATAGCTAGGCTATCTCATTTGTTGTTTAAAGAGGAGAAAATAATGTTAAGAGAATTTTTACTAATATTCGTTATCAACTACATAGGGGTTATCATCGCACAAGTTTTTAAATTGCCAATACCAGGAACAATATTAGGGATGTTGTTACTGTTTATATTATTATATACAAAGGTATTAAAAGTATCTTCAATAGAAAGAGCAGCTAATTTTTTGCTTCTTAATATGACAATTTTCTTTTTGCCACCATCAGTTGAACTATTAGATACAATGTATTTACTTAAAAATGGAACACTTAAAATTGTATTTTTAGTTATATTTTCAACACTTCTTACTATGGTTGTTACAGCTAAAACAGTTGAATTTTTAATAAAGAGGGTGGATAAATAATGAGAGAAATTATTATTAAGATAACTGAAACACCTCTATTTGGTGTTATTATAAGTTTAGTTGCTTTTGAAATTGGGATGTATATATTTAAAAAGACTAAAATGGCAGTTTTTAATCCTCTTCTTATAGCAACAATAATTGTTATGGGATTTTTACACTTCTTTACTGTACCTGTAAAAAACTACATGCTTGGAGCAAATTTTGTAGTGTTTTTTCTAGCACCAGCTACTGTTGTTTTAGCTGTGCCACTATTTCAAAAAATAGATATGTTGAAAAAATACTTTGTACCAATAATTGGTGGAGGTATAGTTGGAGCTGTTACTGCAATTCTTTCAGTAGTAGCAATTGGTAAATTTTTAGGTATAGATCATGATTTACTTCTATCTTTTATGCCTAAATCTATTACAACACCTATTGGGATAGAGGTATCAAGAATGCTTGGAGGTATCCCATCAATTACAGTGTTTGCTATTATAATAACAGGGATAACTGGTAACGTTACTGCACCATTTATTTACTCTCTATTTAGAATAAAACATCCAGTGGCAAAAGGTCTTGGACTTGGAATATCAAGTCACGCTGTTGGAACAAGTAGAGCAATTCAAATGGGTGAGATAGAAGGAGCTATGAGTGCTTTATCTATCGTTATAGCAGGTATTTTAACATTAGCCTTAGCACCATTGGTAAAAATATTACTTTAATTATTTGATATAAAAGGGACATTTTAGATGTCCT
>NZ_JADRHM010000046.1 GCF_018205345.1 Fusobacterium sp. DD2 | reverse complement strand
AATTTAAATATTATTTTCTTTATTGAATTCTTTAACAATTGCTAAAACTTCGTCAGGAGTTTTTTGAGCCATTACTTTTTCAACTAAAGCTTTACATTTTTCTTTATCTAAAGACATTATGTTTTTCTTAACTTTAGGAATAGAGATAGCTGACATTGAGAATGCATCAAGTCCCATACCTAATAGGATAGGTGTTGCATTTGGATCTCCAGCAAATTCTCCACACATTGAAATAGTTATTCCAGCTTCATGAGCTCCTTTTATAGCAAGTCTTATAGCTTCAAGTACTGCTGGGTTGTATGTATTGTAAAGACGTGAAATATGTTCATTTCCTCTATCTACAGCAAGTGTATATTGTGTTAAGTCGTTAGTTCCTATTGAGAAGAAATCTACTTCTTCAGCAAAGTATCTTGCTCTAAATGCTACTGAAGGAGTTTCAAACATTATTCCAAGAGCGATATCTGCATCAAATTTTGCTCCCTCTTGTTTAAGTTCAGCTTTACATTCTTCAAGTAATTTTCTTGCTTTTCTTATCTCTTCAATATCCATAATCATAGGTAGCATGATTTTGATATATCCAAAAGCAGATGCTCTAAGTAGAGCTCTGAATTGAGTTTTTAAGATTTCAGGTCTGTCAAGACATACTCTTATTGCTCTCCATCCAAGGAATGGATTTTCTTCTTTTGGAAGTTCCATATATGGTAAAGATTTATCTCCACCAATGTCCATTGTTCTTATTGTTACTGGTTTACCTTCCATTTTTTCAGCAACTATTTTATAAGCTTCAAATTGTTCATCTTCAGATGGGAATCTGTCGTTATTCATAAATAAGAATTCAGTTCTATATAGTCCAATACCCTTTGCACCATTTCTTAGAACTCCTTCTATATCTTTTGGAGAACCGATGTTTGCCCATGCTCCAACTTTGACACCATCTTTAGATATAGCTTCTTTATCTTTTAATTGTTTTAATAGTTCTTTTTCATCTAAAAAGTCCTGTTTTTTAACTGAATACTTTTGAACTTCTTCTTCAGTTGGATTTAATATAATTTCTCCTGTTAGTGCATCAACTATTATTGAATCTCCAGTTTTAACAAGAGAACAGATATTTCCTGTTCCAACTACTGCAGGAAGTTCAAGTGATCTGGCCATAATAGAAGAGTGAGCTGTTTTTCCACCAATTTCAGTTACAAATGCAACTACATTATTAAGATCTATCTGTGCAGTATCTGATGGAGTTAAGTCCTTAGCTACTACGATAGTGTTTGGTGGAAGTGAACCTAAATCTAGGATTTCAGTACCTGCAACATTGTATACCCATCTTTTTCCAATGTCTCTTAAGTCTGCTGCTCTCTCTCTTAAGTATTCATCATCCAAATGTGCAAGCATATCACAATATTCTGCAATTCCTCTTTCTAAGGCTGCTTCAGCACATATATGTTCATCTTGAATAATTTCTACAACTTCATCGAAAAGGTCTTCATCTTCTAACAGTGTAATGTGACCATCAAAGATAGCAGCTTTGTCTTCACCCAAATTCTTAGCTGTCTTTTCTCTGATTTTTAAAAGTTGCTCTTTGGCTTTGTTTCTTCCATCTAGTAATCTTTTTTCTTCACATTCTGCATCGCACTTCATTTTAGAATCAATTACTAGTTTTGTTTCTTGATATAGGAATACCTTACCGATAGCTATTCCTGGTGACGCTTCAATACCCTTAATTAATCTACTCATATTATTCCCTCACAATCATTTGATATGTAACTTGCAAAAAAAAGAAGGTACTTATAATAGATATTATAAGCACCTTCGTTCTAAAAAATTAGTCCTTTAAATTAGCAAGAAGGTGACCTAATTTTTCAACTGCTTCTGCCTCATCTGGTCCATCTGCATAAACAGTAACTTTAGTACCTTTTTTTATTCCTAATGAAAGTAATTTTAATAAAGAAGTTCCTTTAACTTTCTTACCTGCTTCATTTTCTACTTCTATTTGTGAAGAAAATGTTTTAGCTACGCTAACAAATTCGTTACCAGGTCTAGTATGTAACCCAGTTTCGTTTGTAATTTCAACAGTTTTACTTGTCATGTTTCTTCCACCCTCTCTTAAAATTGTAATAAAAAATTATTTCTTTATCAATAGGTTACTTTATTTTAGACATTTTGTCAATAATTTTTAAAAACTAGTACTAACTTTTTATTTAATTGTTCGGTTTTAATTGACATTGTCAATATAATGATATATTATGGAAATATGCTAGGAAAAATAATGTAATTGGAGGGAAGTTGTATGGATATGAATACTTTAAAAGAAAACGCAAGAGAAAAAATGAAGGGTTTTTGTGGACTTTGTAAGGTTTGTGATGGAAATTGGTGTGCAGGTAAAGTTCCTGGAATGGGAGGAACTGGATCAGGTTCTTCGTTTAAAATAAACTATGAAAGTCTTAAAAATATTAAATTTGTATTAAGAACTATACACGAGGCTAAAAATCCTGTAATAGATACAGAAATGTTTGGACACAAACTGTCATTTCCTGTTTTAGGTGCTCCAATAACTGGAACAAAATTTAATATGGGTGGCGGAGTCACTGAAGAAGAGTATTGTATGGATGTAATTAAGGGATGTAAAGAGGCAGGAACAATAGGAATGATTGGAGATACTGGAGATCCTACATGTTTTGAATTTGGATTAAAAGCTATAAAAGCAGCTGGTGGACATGGAATAGCAATAATCAAACCTAGAGAAAATGATGAGATAATAAAAAGAATAAAAATGGCTGAAGAAGCTGGAGCAATTGCAGTTGGTGTAGACTTAGATGGAGCAGGACTTGTAACAATGAAACTATTTGGACAACCTGTTGGACCAAAGAGTGTTGAAGATCTGAAAAAAGTTGTATCATCAACAAAACTTCCATTTATTGCAAAAGGAATAATGAGTGTAGATGAAGCTTTAAAATGTGTTGAAGCAGGTGTAAATGCCATAGTAGTTTCAAATCACGGTGGAAGAATACTTGATTACTGTGAAGCAAGTGCTGACGTACTGGAAGATATTGTTAAAGCAGTTGGAGATAAAATCACTGTTTTAGCAGATGGTGGAGTTAGAACTGGTGGAGATGTGCTTAAATACTTAGCTTTAGGAGCTAAAGGAGTACTAGTAGGAAGACCACTTATCTGGGGTTCTATAGGTGGAAGACAAGAGGGAGTTGAACTTATTGTTAATACTTTAAAATCTCAGCTTGTTCAAAGCATGATTTTAACAGGAACAGAAGATGTAAAAATAGTTTCATCAAAGATAATAAAAAAATAGATTATAATTAAAGAACAAAATAGGATAGGTAGACAGTGGGGGTAAAATGCTTAATAAAGTAATGATTATAAATACAGGTGGAACAATAGGGATGGTACACAGTGATCCAAATGATCCAGATAGCCCTTTAAGACCTGCAAATGACTGGAATGAAGTAGCAAAAGGTCATCCAATACTTCAAAAATATGACACAGATTACTATCAATTTAATCCTTTGATAGATTCATCAGATATGGCACCTGAAGTATGGGTTAAAATAGCAGAATTTATATATGAAAATTATGATAAATACAGAGGTTTTGTAGTTTTACATGGAACAGATACAATGTCTTATACTGCTTCAGCTTTATCTTTTATGTTGAAGAATTTAAGTAAACCAGTTGTTTTAACTGGTTCTCAGGTACCACTTCAGTTTTCCAGAAGTGATGCTTTACAAAATCTTATAACTGCAATAGAAATTGCTGGGAATGAGCAGTATGGTGTAAAATTGGTTCCTGAGGTATGCATATTTTTTAGAGATACACTTCTTAGAGGAAACAGATCTAGAAAAGTTGATGCAACTAATTATTTTGGGTTTTTATCACCAAATTATCCACCTATTGCAGAAGTTGGTGCTGATATAAGGATTATTAAAGATAGAATACTGAAACCTTCCCATAAAAAATTCTATATAGATACTGCATTAAATACAAAGGTAATTGTTCTTGAGCTGTTTCCAGGCCTTGATCCTAAGTATCTTAAATCTATCTTTTCATCAGATAATGATATAAAGGGAGTGATTTTAAAAACTTATGGAAATGGAAATGCTCCAACTACTCCTGAATTTATAGAGGTACTTAAATATATAAGTTCTAAAGGTATTGTCATAGTAGATATTACTCAATGTACCAGAGGATTTGTTAAGATGGGGCTTTATGAGGCAAGTGCAAAACTTATAGATGCTGGAGTAGTGAGTGGTGTGGATTTAACTCCTGAAGCAGCTGTTACAAAGCTTATGTATCTTTTAGGAAAAAATCTACCAATAGAAGAGGTAAAAAGAGAGTTACAGATAGATCTATGTGGTGAACAGACTATCAGTCAGTATGATTTTCATTTTGATGATTTAGGTGATAGTGATAGCTTTATACTCAATCTAGATCTTAAAAAAGAGGCATCAAAGGGAGAACTTGTTGAAGCAGTTGTAAGAATTAAGGATATTACCAGAAAAGAGAAAAAAGATGAAAATCTTAAAATTTCAGTTACTATTGAGGGAGATAGGGAGATATCTTCTAACTATCATATCAACAACAAGGTTACTAAAATAGTAAGTAAAGATAAAAATAGTTTCCATGGAATTTTTAATCATACTTTAAAGGCAATATTGGATAAAAATGATTCTATAAAAATAAAGATTAAAAGTAATATAAAAATAGGAATAAAAAGTGTAAAATTTTCACTTTATAATGAGTACGAATATTAAAATAAAAAAGAGCTGTTGCAAATTTGTAACAGCTCCTTTTAATTATCTTTTATTTTTATATTTGTATAACTTTCTATATAAGTTCCATCTATCATGAAACCACATCCATTGTTCAGGATGTTCCCTGATTACTCTTTCCATCGTATCTATAAGAAGTTGCATATTTGTAAGAACATCTTCTTTGAAATTTCCAGTCTTTACAAGTTCTATTTTTTCAACAACTGCTGTACATGTATTATCTTCATTAAAATAATTGTATCCAAGAAGGAGTGGCAAATCATAACGAAGTGCTAATGAAACTGCACCAGTTGGAGCTTTTGCTTCCATACCAAAAAAATCAACTATAGCACCTTTATCACGGTGATCACTGAAAAGAGCAAATATCTCTTTATTGTGAATTCTTTTAATAAGCTCTCTACTTGTACTTTTGCTTTTTGTAAATACAGTAAGATTGAGGTCATTTTTTCTGCTGTCATCTATAAATTTATTGATATATGGATTTCTTTGCTTTTTAGCCACAGTTACAACGGGGTATCCCTGAGCTATTTTAAGTGTTGCTTCCATATTTCCCATATGCATCAGAGAGGCAATCATACCTTTTCCCTCTCTATATGTTTCTTCAAATATCTCTTTATTAATAATTTTTACTTTTCCAGGTGTATTTAAATAATCCTTCATCCAAAGAGTGCATAAAAATGCTTTCATCATAATTTTACATGATTCAAGAGCAATCTCTTCAATCTCTTTTTTATCTTTTTCAGGAAATGCCATTTGTAAATTTGTAATCGCAATGATTCTACGTTTTTTAATAAGTTTATATGTAAGAGCTCCTAAAAAATCTCCAAATTTAAATCTACTTTTTTCAGGAAATAAACTCAATATTTTACATGCAGATATCATAAGCCAATACTGTAGCTTATATATAATTTTTTTCATCGTCTCGCTCCCATTTCTAGTGTTCTTAAGTTATTTACAATATTATATCAATTTTTTTGCTTTTTTCAAATATTTAAAAATTTAAACACTATATCTAGTGTTTGATTTTTACCGGTAAAAATGGTATAATTACTGAAAAAAGATGATTAGGAAGTTTAAGTAGTAAGCAGTGAGAAAATAACAGGGGTTGTTTTTTTGCTCCTTATTATTTGCTTCCTAACAGGAAATTAATGGAGGTATTATGTTTGACGAAAAAAAAGTTCAAATGGAGTTAGCTGGAAGAACGCTAACATTTTCAACTGGAAAAATAGCAAGACAATCTAGTGGGGCAGTTATGGTGCAATATGGAGATACAGTGCTTTTAAGTACAGTTAACCGTAGCAAAGAGCCTAGAGAAAATACTGACTTTTTCCCTTTAACAGTTGACTATATTGAGAAATTTTATGCTGCTGGAAAATTCCCAGGAGGATTTAATAAAAGAGAAGGAAGACCATCAACAGATGCAACATTGACAGCAAGACTTATTGACAGACCAATAAGACCAATGTTCCCTGATGGATTCAACTATGATGTACATATTGTAAATACTGTATTTTCATATGATGGAGAAAATACAACTGACTATTTAGGAATTACAGGATCATCAATGGCACTTATGCTATCTGATATTCCATTCTTAGGACCAGTTGCAGGAGTAGTAGTTGGATACAAAGATGGAGAGTTTATTTTAAACCCTACACCTGAACAGTTAGAGACAAGCGAACTTGAACTTTCAGTTGCAGGTACAAAAGATGCAGTTAACATGGTTGAAGCAGGAGCTAAAGAACTTGATGAAGAAACAATGCTTGCTGCTATTATGTTTGCTCATGAAAACATCAAAAAAATATGTGCATTCCAGGAAGAGTTTGCAAAAGAAGTTGGAAAAGAAAAAATCGAATTTGTAAAACCTGAAGTAATGCCATTAGTTAAGAATTTTATAGATGAAAATGGTATGGAAAAATTAAAAGCTGCAGTTTTAACTACAGGTAAAAAAGCTAGAGAAGAAGCAGTAGATGGATTAGAAGAAGAGTTATACAATGCATTTGTTGCTGAAAACTTTGGAACAGAAGAGGATGTAGAAGTTCCTGAAGATGTAGTTGCTGAATTTAAATCATACTACCATGATTTAATGAAAAAACTTGTAAGAGATGCTATCCTTTACCATAAACATAGAGTAGATGGAAGAAAAACAACTGAAATCAGACCTCTATATGCTGAAGTTGATTGTTTACCAATCCCTCATGGATCAGCAATGTTTACAAGAGGAGAAACTCAAGCAGTAGTTATCACTACTTTAGGTACTAAGGAAGATGAACAATTAGTAGACAATCTTGAAAAAGAATACTATAAAAAATTCTACCTACATTATAACTTCCCACCATATTCAGTTGGAGAAACTGGAAGAATGGGATCACCTGGTAGAAGAGAATTAGGACACGGATCACTTGCTGAAAGAGCTTTAAGATATGTAATCCCAACTGAAGAAGAATTCCCATATACAATAAGAGTTGTATCTGAAATTACTGAATCAAATGGATCTTCTTCACAAGCATCAATATGTGGAGGATCACTTTCACTTATGGCTGCAGGTGTACCAATAAAAGAGCACGTTGCTGGTATCGCAATGGGACTTATTAAAGAGGGAGAAGAGTTTACAGTTCTTACAGATATTATGGGACTTGAAGACCACTTAGGAGATATGGACTTTAAAGTTGCAGGAACTAAGAGTGGTATCACAGCTCTTCAAATGGATATAAAAATAACAGGAATTACTGAAGAGATAATGAGAATTGCTTTAAAACAAGCTTTAGAAGCAAGACTTCAAATATTAGAATTAATGAACAATACAATTCCTCAACCTGCAAAAATCAAATCAAATGTACCAAGAATTTATCAAATGACTATACCAACTGATAAAATTGCTGCATTAATTGGAACAGGTGGAAAAAATATTAAAGGAATTATTGATCAAACTGGAGCAACTGTTGATATTGAAGATGACGGTAGAGTATCTATCTTCTGTAAAGATGAAGCTGCACTAGATGAGACAGTAAAACTTGTAAATTCTTATGTTAAAGATGTTGAAGTTGGAGAAGTTTACATGGGTAAAGTTGTAAATCTTGCTAAATTTGGAGCATTTATGGAAATTTTACCAGGTAAAGAAGGATTACTTCACATATCAGAAATTTCTAAAGAAAGAGTTGCTAATGTAGAGGATGTATTAAAAGTTGGAGATACATTTGAAGTAAAAGTAATATCTACAGACAACGGAAAAATCAGTTTAAGTAAAAAAAGAGTATAATTAACTAAGGGGGCATAGCCTTTCTATCTATGTCCCCATATTGTATTTTAATATATAGAAGAGGTGGACAATGAAATTAGCTTTAATAAGCTTAGGTTGCAGTAAAAATCTTGTAGACAGTGAGCACTATTTAGGGATTTTATCTAAGAGAAAAAATATGGAACTTACAAGTGAAGTTGCAGATGCAGATATAATAATTGTAAACACTTGTGGATTTATCGGAGATGCTAAAAGAGAGTCAATTGAGACAATTCTTGAAGCTGGAGAGTTAAAGAAAAATGGTAAGTTAAAGAAACTTATAGTTGCTGGATGTCTTGCACAAAAGTATTCAGGTGAGATTTTAAAAGAGATGCCTGAAGTTGATGCTGTAATTGGAACTGGAGATATTGATAAGATAGAATCTCTTGTAGATGATATCTTAGATAATAAAAAAGTAGTGGAAACATCACACATTGATTTTCTTGCAAATGCAGAAACAGAAAGAATCAGAACAACAGCACCACACACTGCATACCTTAAAATATCAGAAGGATGCAATAGAAGTTGTACATACTGTATCATACCTCAAATGAGAGGAAAACTTCGTAGCAGAACTATTGAAGATATAGTTAAAGAAGCAAAAGATATGGTAGCATCAGGAGTAAGAGAGATAAACCTATTAGCTCAGGAAACTACTGAGTATGGAATTGATATATATGGAGAAGAAAAACTTTCTGCTCTTATGAGAGAACTATGCAAAATAGATGGTTTAAAATGGATAAGATCATATTATATGCATCCTAGTCATATAACAGATGAACTTATACAAACAATAAAAGAGGAAGAAAAAATTTGTAAATACTTTGATGTACCTATTCAGCACGTATCAGATGAAATCCTAAGAAATATGGCTCGTGCAAAGAGTGGAGAAGAAGTAAAAGATGTACTAAAAAGAATAAGAAAAGCTATTCCAGATGCAACAATCAGAACAACATTAATAGTTGGATTCCCTGGAGAAACTGAAGAGAATTTCCAAGAACTTAGAGATTTTGTAGAAGAGTTTAAATTTGATTATGCTGGAGTGTTCAAATACTCTAGAGAAGAGGATACAGTTGCATATAGACTTCCAAATCAGGTTGATGAAGATGTTAAAGAGAGAAGATATGCAGAACTTGTAAATCTTCAAAGTGAAATAGCTGAAAAGAAGAATAGACAACTTCTTGGTCAAGTTGTAGATGTTATGATTGATGGAGTTTCTAGTGAAAGTGAGTATCTTTTAGAGGGAAGAACTAGAGGACAGGCACTTGAAATCGATGGAAAAGTCTTAACAACTGACGGAACAGCAAAGCCTGGAGAGATTGTTAAAGTAAAATTGGAGCAAAACTTCGACTACGATTTTATTGGTCCAATTGTTGAAAATGAAAAATAGTTAAATATAACTATGGAGGAGCATGAATATGAATTTGCCTAATAAGTTAACTTCAATAAGATTGGTAATGGCAGTGCCTTTTATATACTTTCTTCAAGAATCAGACAATGGAGGACTACCATATAGATTAATAGCACTTGTGCTATTTATTATAGCTTCCCTGACAGATTTTTTTGATGGATATTTAGCTAGAAAATATAATCTTGTTACAGATTTTGGTAAAATTATGGACCCACTTGCAGATAAAATTTTGGTTATTTCAGCACTTGTTATTTTTGTAGATTTGAAATATATACCATCATGGATGTCTATAATTGTTATAGCAAGAGAATTTTTCATTAGTGGTATAAGAATGCTTGCAGCTGTAAAAGGTGATGTTATTCCAGCTGGGAAATTGGGAAAATATAAGACAACTAGCCAGATGATAGTAATTATGATAATGATGCTATTTGGTAGAAACCCATATAACTATTATATGATGTTGGTACCAGTGTTATTAACATTGTGGTCAGGAGTTGAATATACAACAAAGAGTAAGCATTATTTTATTAATTCAAGATAAGTAAAAGGAGCTCTGGTTGAGTATGATGATAACGTTACTAAATTTGGTGAATACTATAATAAGCATAATAAATACTCTTATTTTGATAAGAGTTATTGTTTCATGGCTTGCACCTAATTCCCACAATGGTTTTACAGATATGCTATACAGCGTGACTGAACCTATATTGAGACCTTTTAGAGTGCTTATTCCCATGAGAAATATGAGAATTGATATATCGCCTATAATAGCATATGTCTTTTTAAATATTTTAAGAAGATTGATTTTCATTTTAATATTTAGATAGGGAAGCGTGAGCTTCTCTATTTTTGTAATTTAAAACAAGAGGAGAGAACAATGGAAGAGATAGTTAGTGAATATCATATACCTGTCCTATACAGGGAATGTATTGATAATTTAGTTATAAATAAAGATGGAGTGTATCTTGACTGTACCTTAGGTGGTGGAGGTCACTCTGAAGGAATTTTAAAAGAACTTTCTGATAAGGGAAGATTGATTTCAATTGATCAGGATGACCAGGCTATTGAATTTGCAAAAAAAAGACTTGAGAAATATGGTGCTAAATGGAAAGTATTTAAAAATAACTTTGAAAATTTGGATATAGTTCTATATTCAGCTGGTTATGATAAAATAGATGGAATTTTAATGGATATAGGAGTATCATCTACACAACTTGATGACCCATCAAGAGGGTTTTCATATAGATATGACACTAAACTTGACATGAGAATGAATCAGAATAGTGAGCTATCTGCATATGATGTTGTAAATAACTATTCAGAAGAGGATTTAGCAAGAATAATATATGAGTATGGAGAAGAGAGAAATTCAAGAAGAATAGCCAGACTTATATGTGAAGAAAGAGCTAAAAATAAAATTGAGACAACAGGAGAACTTGTAGCAATTATTAAGAGAGCTTATCCTGAAAGAGCTCAAAAACACCCAGCTAAAAAGACTTTCCAGGCAATTAGAATAGAAGTTAATAGAGAGCTTGAAGTTTTAGATAAAGCTATAGATAAGGCTGTAGATGCTTTAAAACCAGGGGGAAGATTAGGAATAATTACCTTCCACTCATTAGAGGATAGACTTGTTAAAAATAAGTTTAGAGATTTAGCTACTGCTTGTAAATGTCCACCAGAGTTGCCAGTATGTATATGTGGTGGAAAAGCAAAAGTAAAACTTATAACAAGAAAACCTATAGTTCCACAGGGAGAAGAAGTGAAGTTTAACAATAGAGCACACTCTTCAAAATTGAGAGTTGTGGAAAGGATATGATATAATGAAGAAAGGGGTATTCTTTGTTGTAATAGCTATAGGAGTAATGTTATTTCATGGATGGCTTCTTATGAAAGTCTCAAAAGGCGAAATTGCTGTAAGAAATACTAGAAAAGAGTTGGAAGAACTGGAAAAAGAAGTTGAAAAAAAAGAGATGGAATATGACAATGTTGTAGATTTGGAAAGAATTGGTAATGAGATGAGAAGTAAAAAAAACATGGTCATCTCAAAAGAGATAAAATTTTTCCAGATAAATAATTAAACTCTGTGGAGGAACAGATGGTAAAGAAGAATGAAATAATAGAGATTAAGATAGATAAAATCGTAAATGGAGGAGAGGGACTTGGATATTATGAAGACTTTGCAGTTTTCGTTCCAATGTCAGTTCCTGGGGATATCTTAAAAGTTAAGATAATCTCTGTAAAGAAAACTTACGGAAGAGGTCTTATTGAGGAGATTATAACTCCTGGAGAAGAGAGAATTGAAGACAGTTCTAAAATCTCTTTTGAAGACTTCCAAGGTTGCGATTTTGCAATGCTTAAGTATGATGCACAGCTTAAGTATAAAAAAGAAATGGTTGAAGATGTAATGAAAAAAATAGGAAAAAACCATAGTGTTGTAGTAAATAATACTATAGGAAGTGTTAATCCATATCATTACAGAAATAAAATAATTGAACCATTTTCAAAAGTAAATGGAGAGATAATAACAGGATTCTTTAAAAGAAAAAGTCATGAAGTCTTTGAAGTTGAAGAAAATATACTTAACTCAAAACTTGGAAACAAGATAATAAAAGAGTTAAAAGTAATCTTAAATAGAGAAAAAGTCTCTGTATATGATGAGAAAAAGCATGAAGGAATCTTAAGGAATATAATGGTTAGAACAAATTCACAAAACCAGGCAATGGTTGTTTTAATCATAAATGCAAATAAAGTTGAAAAAAGATATAAAGATATCTTAATGGAACTTAAAAATAAAGTACCTGAAATAGTATCTTTATATGTTTCATTAAATAACAAGAGAACAAATGTAGCAATTGGAGACAAAAATATTTTCATTTGGGGAGAAAAGGCTCTTAAAGAGGAGATTGCTGGAATTCATTTTAATATTTCACCAAAATCTTTCTTCCAGATTAATTTGGAGCAGACTAAAAAACTTTATAAAACTGCTGTAGATTTACTTGAAAATATAGAAAATAAAAATGTAGTTGACGCATATTCTGGTACAGGTACAATAGCCATGATAATGTCTAAAAAGGCAAGTAAAGTATATGCTATTGAATTAGTGGAAAGTGCTACTAGAGATGGTGAAAAAACTGCTAAAGAAAATGGAATTGAAAATATAGACTTTATCAATGGTACAGTTGAAGATAAGCTGGCAACTCTTATATCTGAAGGTAAGAAGATAGATGCTGTTGTATTTGACCCACCTAGAAAGGGGATAGATGAAAACAGTCTGACTGAAATTGCTAAAACAGGTATAAAGGAGATAGTATACATTTCTTGCAATCCATCAACATTTGCCAGGGATAGTGAGATATTGGGGAAACTTGGTTACAATCTAGATAGGGTTCAACCTGTGGATATGTTTCCAGGAACAGCTCACACAGAGGTAGTGGGTAGATTTTATAAATAGGAGATGGGCTATGAAAATATTATTATTTTTGATACTTGGGTATGTAATGGGATCACTTCCTAATGGAGTATGGATAGGAAAGTATTTTAAAGGAATCGATATAAGAGAGTTTGGAAGTAAAAATTCAGGAGCTACTAACTCTTATAGAATTTTAGGTCCAAAATATGGTCTAATGGTTCTTGCAGCAGATGCATTAAAGGGATTTATACCTCCATTTTTTGCAAGTCAATGTGATGTAACAGGTAACTGGTTAATTCTTATTGGTATGGCTGCTATATTAGGACATATATTCTCATTTTTCCAAAAATTTAAAGGTGGAAAAGGAGTAGCTACAAGTTTAGGAGTTTTTCTTTTCCTAATACCTAAAGTTACTATTACACTTTTTGTAATATTTGTAATTGTAGTATATGCAACAAGATATATTTCACTAGGTTCAATAATTGCTGCTATACTTTTACCAATTTTTACTTTAATATCACCTTTGAAAAATGGAATAGATAAATTTCCAATGATGGTAATGACAACAATAATTGCTGTGTTCGTTGTTTATAAACATAAGAGTAATATATCAAGACTTCTGAAAGGAACAGAAAATAAATTTAAGCTGAAATAAGGAGTGAGTCATGAAAAAAGTTGTAATTATAGGGGCTGGTAGCTGGGGGACAGCACTTGGATTGGTACTTGCAGGGAAGAACTATGATGTAACCCTTTGGGAACACAATAAAGAGAGAGCAGAAGAGGTACAAAGAACAAGAGAAAATCATAGATATTTGCCAGGAGTTAAACTTCCTGATAATATGAGATTTACACATGAAAGTGAAAATCTTCTAGATGGAATAAAATATGTAATTTTTTCAGTACCATCACAATGTTTAAGAGAGGTTATAAGTAAATTTAGTCCTCAAATTACAGAGGATATGATACTTGTAAACACTGCTAAAGGGATAGAAGTATCAACAGGAATGAGACTTTCTGAGGTAATGAAAGATGAGATAAAGGGTAAATACCATAAAAATATAGTTGTTTTATGTGGACCAACTCATGCTGAAGAGGTGTCTATTGGACTTCCAACTACAATTGTAGCAGCTGGTAAAAAAGAAAAAGCTGCTGAAATACAGGAACTTTTTAATTGTATGAACTTCAGAGTATATATAAATGAAGATATTATTGGAGTGGAGATTGGAGCTGCAGTAAAAAACTGTCTTGCAATTGGAGCAGGGATAGCTGATGGTATGGGTTATGGAGACAATACCAAAGCTGCTTTAATAACAAGAGGAATAGCTGAAATGACAAGATTTGGTAAAGCGTTAGGTGCTCAGGAAAGAACTTTCTCGGGACTTACTGGTATAGGTGACCTGATAGTTACATGTGCAAGTAAGCACAGTAGAAATAGACATGTTGGAGAGTGCCTGGGTAAAGGTATGAAAATTGATGAGGTTTTAGCAGAGATGACAATGGTAGCAGAAGGGGTACCAACTGTAAAAGCTGTTCACAATGCTGCAAAAGAGCTTAATATTTCAATGCCTATTGTTGAAGCTACTTATAATATAATTTATAAAAATGCTACAGCTAAGGATATGGTTGAAGCTTTAATGGGAAGAGAGTTAAAAGTAGAATTTTATTAATCGATTGGAATATATAAAATAGAAGTGGGGATGAATTATGATAAATAGAGATCTGATTTCGCTTTACTTGGAAGATATACGAAAGTATAATATCTTAGAAAAAGATGAGGAATTTGAGCTGCTTAAAAAAGCAAAAGAGGGGGATGAAGCAGCAAAAGATAAGCTGATTCTTTGTAATTTACGTTTAGTAGTTAATATTGCCAAAAATTATACTAATAAAGGTTTGAGTCTTATAGACTTAATCAGTGAGGGAAATTTTGGACTGATATATGCTATTGAAAAATTTGATATTACTAGAGGGTTTAGATTTTCAACCTATGCTGTCTGGTGGATTAAACAATCAATTAGCAAAGCAATTATATGCAAAGGGAGAGGTATTCGTATTCCCTCATATAAATATGATCTTTTAAATAAAGTAAATAAGTATGTTACTACAAGGGTAAAAGAAGAGGGAGTATATCCTTCAATTGAAGAGATAGCTGAAGATTTAGATGTTGGAAAAGATAAGATAGATGAGATAATCACTGTTTTTCAGGATCCAATGTCTCTTAGTGCGTCTATAGGTGAGGATATCTGTCTTGAAGATACAATAGCTGACCATCCAGATACAACAATTGAAGATAAGATTATTGAGGAAATGGGAAGAAATCAGGTAAGAGAGCTTGTAAATATTTTAGATGAGAGAGAAAAGCAGATATTGAAATTGAGATACGGTCTTGATGGAGAAGAGATTCATACTTTAGAAGAGATTGGAAATGCTTTTAATATTACAAGAGAGAGAGTCAGACAGATAGAGAAGAAGACGTTAAAAAAATTAAGAAATAAATATGGGAAAGATAAAGATAAGTTTTTTTAAAAATTTCTTATAGTTTTGGAGGGCATAATGAAGATAAAAATAAATAGAGCAGAATTTTTAAAGAGATTAAAGATCATTGAAAAAACAATAACTGAAAATAAAATTAAGCCAGTAATATCATGTGCTTATATTGAAACAAGAGAGGATAAGTTATTCTTCTGTGGTACTAACTTAGAAACTACTATCACAACAGAGATGCCTTGTATAGAGATAGTTGAAGAGGGAAAAATTGTATTCCAACACCAGTTAGTTGAAGAGTATTTAAAGGAGATTAAGGACGAAGAGATCTCTCTTTTAGAGGATAATGGAAACCTTTCTGTAGTAAGTTCAGACTCTGTATCTGAATTTTCACTGATGGATGCTGAAGATTATCCTAAAATTCCAGTTGGAGAAAAATTTGATGAAATCACTGAACAGTTTGAAATAGACAGTGAAGATCTTGCAAGTATATTTGAAAAAGTAAAATATGCAGCTTCACCTACAAGTGATAACTTGGCTTTCAACTGTGTAAGATTGGAAAAGAAAGATAATACACTTAAATTTGTAACTACTGATACTTATAGACTTGTTTACCTGACTAAAGAGGTTGAAAAGATAAATGGAGATTTGGATATAAGTATTCCTTTAAGTACTGTTGAATCTGTTACAAAACTTTTAAGAGGTATAGAGAATGCCAAACTTAAATTTTACTTTATAAATAAGCAGATTTTCTTTAAAATGGAAGATGTTTTAGTTATAAGTAGAGTTATAGACCTTCCTTTCCCAAATTATAGAGGAATTTTAGAAAATGATGCTTATGACAAGAAACTTACAATAAATGCAGAACAATTTATAAAGATCTTAAAGAGAATAATGATATTTGTAAGAAATAACTCTGAATCTAAATATGGAGCAACTTTTAAAATTGGTCAAAAAGAGATGAAGATCAATGGTATAAATGAGATTGCTAAGATAAATGAAGAGGTAGAAGTAGAGTATGAGGGACAAGAGATAAGAATTGCTCTTAATACTAAATTTTTATTTGAATACATTCAAAATCTTGAAAAAGAAAGTACAATTACTTTAGAATTTATTCAATCTAATAGCTCAGTTAGAATCCAAAAAGAGGGAGACGATAAATATCTATATATTCTAATGCCTTTAGCATTGAGAGATTAATAAAATATAGTAAATAAAAGCAGGCTGTTGCAAATCTATAAAAATATAATTCTCTAAGCTATCAATAGTTTCTATTTATATTGCTCACAGAAAGAAAATTTGAAACTCACTTCGTTCAGACAGTCAAATTTTCAGTATTCTGTTTTGCTTCATAAATTACGTAACTATTTCTAATGCCGAGAATTCTATTTTTAAAATTTTAGAAATGCAACAGCCCTTTTTATATTATTTATTTAAAAATGTTTTATCTAAATATTCTTTTAAATCCTCTCTCAAAGAGTTAAGTTCCTTTTCATAATTTTTAGAACCATTTTTAGGGTAGATATCATTTACGAAACGTCCGTAGTTTTCCATACCCCACCAGTTAGCCTGATCTTCATCCAGGATACTGTAGGCAGTCATATACTTGTCCCACATAGATGTGTCTTTATTTTTTCCATCTCCAACATATCCACGTCCTCCACCAAGATATCCACAGTTCATTATAGTAAATAGTCCCTTTCCATGTAACATCCCTTCAAGACCTTTATCAGTAGATCTGTAGGCAAAGTTCTTAGCAAATACTCTTTCCTGATATCCTTTTATAATGGCAATAGGTGTATCATGCCAGTTAGGGTATGAGAAGATAATATAATCAGCTTTAGTAATAAGATTCTGCTCAGTTTTTACATCTTCTGTTGGAGTTCCAAGTCCATCTTTTTGATAGTAAAATTCATCTGGATGTAAAACAGGTGACCAGTTCATACGGTATAGATCTCTTACTTCAACTTCCATTCCATTATCTTCAAACCACTTAATAGCAGTAGTTGTCATATCAAATAAGACACTGTTTTCTCTGGGATCTCCCACTATAATAAGTGCTTTTTTCTTTTTGCTATCAGTAAAACCATGAGCTTTATATTTTTGAATAAATCTTTGAGGAACTACTGAAGCAGATGTAATGCCATCTAATTTTTCAATATCCTCTTTAGAAATAGATGTTTGATAGTTATTTAGATTGATAGTTGCAATAGGTGACTTAGGTCTGTTCATATAGTTATACAATGAGATAACTACTCCTCCTGCTACCACCATAAACATTAAACTTTTAAGTTGGTTATTCATACTTTTTTCTCCTATTATTCTTTTAACATTTCTTGTCTTAGTTTATAATCTGGCATAAATTTTCTAACAAAATCCCAAAAAGGTTTTTGATGATGTGGGTGTGGAATATGAGATAGTTCGTGAAGAACTACATATTCAATTGCCTCAACTGCTTTTGAATAGAGCTGAAGATTATAATTTATATGCCTTTTAGAAGAATTACAAGATCCCCATCTGCTCTTCATATTTCTTACTTTAATTTTTTCAGGAAGATAACCTATCTCTTTTCCAATTCTTTCATTTAATTCAGTCAACAGGTCAGTAAGCTTAAAAAACAGAAATTTTTCCAATATTTTTTTCTTAGCTTCGTAACTATTGTTCATAGAATAAATTTTAAGTTTATCCCCTTCAATTTTACAATCGTCAGGTCTCAAATCAAAGACTTCAATTGTATATTCTCTTCCAAATATTCTTATTATTTCTCCTGTGATAAGTTCAAAAGTCTCTTTTTTCTTTTTTTCTGCCAAAACCTCCAATTTTTTAGCAATCCAATTTTTTTTGGAATTTACAAACTCTTGAATATACCTTTCAGAAATTCCATATGGTGCAGAGACCACAATTTCTCCATCATCTTTAATTCTTAAGATGATATTTTTCATTTTTTTCCTCACTATTTTAATATCCATTTTATTATTATAACATATATTTTTTCAATTTTTATAGATGGGATTGATAAAAAATAAAGGTAAAAGTTGAGTTTTGTAGTATATTATCTTGTGTTTATTAGAGTTATTAATTTTTGAAAGGGGAAATCAGAATGAAAAAAACTATAATTATTTTATTTTGCCTATTGAGTGTAAGTGCTTTTTGTAGCAGTAAAAAGAAAGGGGATAAACATCATTCAAGTAATATGTGCTACAATCTTTATGGAAAAACTTATGGAAAACACAATCAATTTGTAAAGGTAGCAGATTCAGATAGTTCAAAAAATGAGGAAGATGAATCAGAAGATAGTTATGAAGCTCAACTACAGAAATTTACTGGAAGCAATGGGATACAAAATATTGATTTGGAAAATGATTATAAAAATTTTAATAGCAATAATAATGATGAGGATTATTTAAGAGAGCAATATTCACCTTTTTCAATAAAAAATTATCCACCTTTACAGGATGTTCATAGATTAAATTAAAATTATGTATATATTCTCTTTATATATTTATGCAATTAAAAGGATTTTTAATCTAAACCAGGATATAACACAAACACTTGAATATTACTGGATTTAATGAAATTATTATATTTCCGATTATTATAATAATTCTTTTATTTCTAGTATTTCTTTTTGTTTAGCTAACAAATAGCTAACAAATATTACTAAAAAATTAATTAAGCAGGTCTATTGCTTTTCTTAATTCTTCAAGGTCTTTGTGTGTATAAACATTCTCAGTAATATTAAAGTCTGTATGACCTATCAATTTAGTTATAGATGTCCTATTCGCATTTACATTATTAAGTAAAGATGCAAAAGTATGTCTTGTGTCGTGTATTGTGTGTTCCTCGAGATTTAGTTTTTTTAATGTGGTTGTAAAACTAAGCCTAAAACCAGTGTAACTTCTTTTTTTACCTTTTACCATAAAAAAATATTCGTTATTGGTATTATATAATTCTTTGAAAATTGGTAGTATTCTTGAAGATATAGGTATAGTTCTTTTACCCGCATTAGTCTTA